>JBEKVP010000076.1:0-8506 GCA_049513935.1 Steroidobacteraceae bacterium | reverse complement strand
GCTCAAGGCGAGCTGGGGCGGCGGCGGCCGCGGCATGCGCATCGTGGAGGAGGAGCGCGGGCTCATCGAGACAGTTGCCGCCGCGCGGCGCGAGGCGAAAGCGGCTTTCGGCAAGGACGAGGTTTATCTCGAGAAGCTGATCCGCCGCGCCCGGCACGTGGAGGTTCAGATCCTGGGCGACGCGCACGGCAATCTCGTGCATCTGTATGAGCGCGATTGCACCGTTCAGCGGCGCAATCAAAAGGTGGTCGAGCGCGCGCCGGCCGTGTTCCTCCGCGACGCAGAGCGGCGCGAGCTTTGCGAGGCCGCGCTTACGATCGGGCGCGCGGTGCAATACCGGGCGGCGGGCACGGTCGAGTTCCTTCAGGACGCGGACACCGGCAAGTTCTATTTCATCGAGGTGAACCCGCGTATCCAGGTCGAGCACACCGTCACGGAGTGCGTGACGGGAGTCGATCTGGTGAAGGCGCAGATCCGCATCGCCGGTGGGGCGCGCATCGGTACGCCGGAAAGCGGCGTCCCGCCGCAGGAGGAGATCCGCGTCAATGCGCACGCGCTGCAATGCCGCGTCACCACCGAGGATCCGGAGAATAATTTCGTGCCCGACTACGGCCGCGTCAGCGCGTACCGCAGCCCCGCGGGCTACGGCATCCGGCTCGACGCGGGCACCGCCTACTCGGGCGCGATCATTACCCGCTTCTACGATTCCCTGCTCGTCAAGGTGACGGCGTGGTCGCCGACGCCCGAGGAGACGATCGCGCGCATGCACCGTGCTCTGTGGGAATTCCGCATCCGCGGCGTGGTGACCAATCTGCGCTTTCTCGATCAGCTCATCATGCATCCGCGGTTTGCGAGCGCCGACTACACCACGAAGTTCATCGACCAGACACCGGAGCTGTTCGTCATACCGCGCAAGCGCGACCGTGCGACGCGGCTCCTTTCCTTCATCGGCGATGTGATCATCAACGGCAATCCGGAGGTCAAGAAGCGCCACGCGAAGCCGCAAAGCCCGGTTTTCCCGAGGGTACCGCGCGTACCGCTGCCCGCGCCTCTGCCCGGCGCGAAGCAAAAGCTCGATGAGCTCGGCCCGGAGCGCTTCGCCGACTGGATGCTCGCGCAGAAGCGCGTGCTGCTCACCGACACGAGCATGCGCGACGCGCATCAGTCGCTGCTCGCGACCCGCTTCAGAACCCGCGACATGGCGCTGATCGCGCCCCACTACGCGAGCCTCTTGCCGCAGCTCTTCTCCGTGGAATGTTGGGGCGGAGCGACGTTCGACGTCGCCATGCGATTCCTCAAGGAGGATCCCTGGGCGCGGCTCGCGGCATTCCGCGAGGCGATGCCGAACCTGCTCCTGCAGATGCTGCTGCGCTCGGCGAACGCGGTCGGATACAAGAACTACCCCGACAACGTGGTGCGCCACTTCATCGCCCAGGCGAGCGCGGGCGGTATCGACGTATTCCGCGTGTTCGACTGCTTGAACTGGGTCGACAACATGAAGGTGACGATCGAGGCCGTGAGAGCCGCCGGCCGCCTGTGCGAGGCCGCGATCTGCTACACCGGCAACCTGCAGAATCCGCGCGAGACGAAATACGACCTCAAGTACTACCTCGGGATGGCCAAGGAGCTCAAGGCCCTGGGCGCGCACGTCATCGCCATCAAGGACATGGCGGGCCTGTGCCGGCCGCATGCGGCCGCTGTGCTCACCCGGGCCCTCAAGGAGGAAATCGGGCTTCCGGTCCATTTCCATACCCATGACACGAGCGGAATCGCCGCCGCGAGCGTGCTTGCCGCCGTCGATGCGGGCGTGGATGCCGTCGACGGCGCCATCGACGCGCTGTCAGGCCTCACCTCCCAGCCGAACTTGGGCTCGATCGTCGAGGCGCTCAAGTTCGGCCCGCGCGATCCGCTCCTCGATCCCGACGCGCTGCGCGCCATCTCGGCCTATTGGGAACAGGTGCGCCGCGGCTACGTCGCTTTCGAGAGCGACATCCGCTCGGGGGCGTCCGAAGTCTATCTGCATGGAATGCCCGGAGGCCAATACACGAACTTGCGCGAGCAGGCGCGCTCCCTCGGCATCGACGAGCATCGCTGGTCCGAAGTGGCCCACGCCTACGCGCAGGTCAACGACATGCTGGGAGACATCATCAAGGTCACGCCGACCTCCAAGGTAGTGGGCGACATGGCCATCATGATGGTGACCAGCGGACTCACACCGCAGGCGGTGCTCGACCCCGCGGTCGACATCGCGTTTCCGGAATCATTGGTGCAATTGCTGCGCGGCGAGCTCGGCCAGCCGCTCGGCGGCTTCCCCGAGGCGCTCTCGAAAAAGGTTCTGGCCGGCAGGACGCCGCTCACCGGCCGGCCGGGCGAGCTCCTGCCGCCCGCGGATCTCGACGCCGAGCGCGCGGCGGTCCGCGCTGCGCTCGGCCGGCCGATCTCCGAGTTCGAGCTCGCCTCCCATCTCATGTACCCGAAGGTGTTTGCGCAGTACGCGGCCGACCGCGCCGTGTTCGGCGACGTCGGCATGCTGCCGACATCGGTGTTTTTTTACGGCATGCAACCGGGCCAGGAGATCAACGTCGACCTCGAGCGCGGAAAGACGTTGATCGTCCGCTACGTGACCTCGAGCGATGTGCACGAAGACGGAACGCGCACCGTCTTCTTCGAGTTGAACGGACAGCCGCGCACGCTGCGCGTGCCCGATCGCAGCCAGGTCGCCAAGCGGCCGCCGCCGCGCAAGGCCGAGGCCGGCAACCCCAAGCACGTCGGCGCGCCCATGCCGGGGACCATCAGTACCGTGCCCGTGCGCACCGGCCAGCAACTCGCGCGGGGAGATACGCTGCTCACCCTGGAGGCGATGAAGATGGAAACCACCGTACGAGCCGAACAAGACGGCACCGTCAAAGAGGTGGTCGCGAAGGCCGGGCTCGCGGTCGATGCCAAGGATCTTTTGATCGTGTTCGAGTAGGCGCTCGCCCCGCGCCGGCGCCCGGCGCCTATCAAGTCCCCTGCCGTTCCGGGACCGTGACCTCGAGACCGTCGAGGGCCGCGGTGAGGTGGATCTGGCAGGAGAGACGGCTGTTCGGACGCGGCTCCCACGCGCTCTCGAGCATGCCTTCCTCCATGTCCTCCCGTGGCGGGAGCCTGGCCATCCATTCGGGCGCGACGTAGACGTGGCACGTCGCGCAGGCGCAGGCGCCGCCGCACTGCGCGACGATTCCTCGAACGCCGTGCCGGCGCGCGGTTTCCATCAGAGTGAGGCCGGCCGGCGCGTCGATCTCGCGGCGCGTGCCATCCGGCTCGATGAACGCGATTCTCGGCATCAGACGGTGTTTTTCAAGGGAATCTGCGGGTCGGCGAGCTTGTCGATATCCGGGCGCGCGCGCTCGGCGATGAGCTTGCGGCCGGCCATGTAGTCCTTGGAATGATTGACGGCTTCGACCGCGATGAGCTCACCGCCCTTGAGGTAGCAGACCGTGAAGGCGCGCGTCGCGGGATCGCCGCGCAACACCTGCTGGTCGAAACCCTGGGACAGACCGACGATGAGCAGCTTATTGTCGAACTGGTCCGACCAGAACCAGGGCACGCGATCGTGCACCGTCGCGCGGCCCAGCATGTTGAGCGCCGCCGCTTTGCCCTGCTCGAAGGCGTTGTCGACCGATTCGAGCCGCACCCGCATGCCGAACCGCGCGGAAGGATGGTTGGTGCAGTCCCCTGCGGCGTAGATCGCGGGGTCGCTGGTGCGGCAATGAGAATCCACCACGATGCCGTTGTCGCACGCCAAGCCGGCCTCCGCCGCCAGCTCCGTGTCCGGCAGCGCCCCGATCCCCGCGATCAGCAAGTCCGCCTCGTAGGAGCTGCCGTCCGCGCACACCGCGCGCTCGACCGAGCGCGCCCCCTCGAGGCGCACGACGCGGGTATTGCAGATGATCTTGACGCCCTGGGTGCGGTGCTCGTGCTCGAAGTATTCCGAGACCCTCGATGCCACCACGCGGTTCATCACCCGATCGGCCATCTCCAGCACCGTGACCGCGCAGCCTAACTTGCGGGCCGTGGCCGCCGTCTCGAGACCGATGTACCCGCCGCCGATGATGAGCACGCGGGCGCCCGGCCGTAACCTTGAGCGAATCGCATCGACATCGGCGATGGCGCGCAGGTAATGAATGCCCGGCAAATCGGCGCCCGGACAGGTCAGCGGGCGGGAGCGTGCGCCGGTCGAGAGCAGCAGGCGGTCGTAGGACAGCGCTTGCGCGTCGGCCAGGGTGACCCGCCGCGCTCCGGGATCGATCGAGAGCGCCCGGGAGCCCAATTTGAGCTCGATCCGGTGCTGCTCGTAGAAGGCTTGGTGGCGGAAGGGCAGGCGCTCGGCCGCCATCTCGCCGGCGAGGAACTGCTTGGAGAGCGGGGGTCGTTGATACGGCAAATGCGGCTCATCCCCGATCAAGACGAGACGGCCCTCGAAGCCTTCCCGGCGCAAGGTGTCGACCGCCTGGGCTCCCGCTTGCCCGGCGCCGACGATCAAAATGGTCGAAGTCATGCAGCTCCTCGTGGCTCAACCTCACGGACGGCCGGAGCCTTCAGCGAATCGCGTCCGGCCTTCCCGCGGGCGGCCCGTGGCGGTGCGCAGATGGTCGTGCCTGCCGACCGGAATAGTAATAGGATTGTGCCGCGGGCCCAACGCGGACGGAGTCTCGAATGAAATTGATCACTGCCATAATCAAGCCGTTCAAGCTGGACGATGTACGTGCGGCGCTGTCCGAAATCGGCGTGTCGGGCATGACCGTTACGGAGGTCAAGGGCTTTGGCCGTCAGCGCGGCCACACCGAGCTGTATCGAGGGGCGGAGTACGTCGTCGATTTCGTTCCGAAAACGCGGATCGAGGTCGCGGTGAAAAACGAGCTCGTCGATCAGGTGATGGAAGCGATCGTCGGCGCATCCAAGACCGGCAAGGTCGGCGACGGCAAGATTTTCGTGACCGACATCCTCCGGGTTCTACGCATCAGGACCGGCGAGACCGACAACGCCGCACTCTGACCGACGAGGCGGCCTTTGCGCCGTTGCGTGCTGTCCCTAAAGCCATTGCGTTGTCTCGCGTGCGGCGTGCTGCTCGCCGGCGCCGGTTACCCGGCGCACGTGGGCGCCGCGAAGCTCACCGATAAACAGCGCACGGAAATCGGGGAGCCGCGCCCCGCAGGCTTACCGAGCGATGCCGAGCTCGAGGCGGCGGGAGCCGTGATCGGCAAGGTCGAAATCGACATCCGCAATGTCTTCGATGAGAACGACCCTCGAGAAAACAAGGGAATTTATCGGCTTGCCGACCGGTTGCACATCCGCACCAAGCCCGCCACCATCCGCGCTCAACTACTCTTCAAGAGCGGAGACCGATACAGCGCCCAAAAGCTCGCCGAAACCGAGCGCAATTTGCGACTGCTGGTATTCATTTACGACGCGAATGTGGTTCCGATCCGCTTCGCCGAGGGCAAGGTCGACGTCAAGGTGATCACCCGGGACGTCTGGACGCTCGATCCCAACGTCTCCTTCGGCCGCTCCGGCGGCGCGAATTCAACCAACGCCAATCTTCAGGAGGAGAACTTTCTGGGCTGGGGCAAGCAGCTCGAGGTCGGGCGCACCAGCGACGTCGATCGCACCAGCAGGCTCGCGGAGTATGCGGACCCCAATGTGTTCGGGTCGCGCTGGACCGGCGCGCTCGCCTATGTCGACTCGAGCGACGGCACTCAGCGCGCCGCGCAGCTCTCGCAACCCTTTTATTCGCTGGATACGCGCTGGAGCGCGACGCTCGCGGCGCAGAGCTACGATCGTACGGTTTCCCGCTACTTTCTCGGCAATATCGCGGACCAATTCAATGACAACGAGGAGACCTATCTGATCGGCGGCGGTGTGTCCGGAGGCCTCGTCGACGGTTGGAGCAAGCGCCTGCTATTCGGGATGTACTACGATCGCAACGATTTCCTGCCCACCCCGGCGACGACCTTGCCGGCGAAGCCGCTGCCCCCGCCGCGAACGCTATCCTATCCGTTCGTGGGCTTCGACATCCTCGAGGACAAGTACCGCAAAGCAGGCGATGAAAACCAGATCGGCAAGACCGAGGATTTGTACTTCGGAACCGAGGTAACCGGCGAGCTCGGGTATTCCGACGCGGCCTTCGGCGCCAATCACGACGCGCTGATGGTCAAGAGCGCGGTGAACCACGGCGTCCTACTGCCCTACCATCAGCAGCTGTTTCTGAGCGCCGACTTCTCCTCGCGATTCGAGAGCGACCATGCGCGCAATTTGATCAGCGATGCCGCCGCGAGGTATTACTGGCGTTGGCGCGAGGACTGGCTCTTGTACGGCTCGCTCTCGGGGACCGTCACGCATGATCTCGATCCCGACGTTCAGCTCCTGCTCGGGGGCGACAATGGACTGCGCGGCTACCCGCTGCGTTACGAGGCGGGTACTTCACGGGGCCTGCTCACGATCGAGCAGCGCGTGTTCACCGATTGGTATCCGTTCAGGCTCGTGCGGGTCGGGGCCGCGATCTTTACCGACGTCGGCAGGACGTGGGGAACGGGAGTCGTGGGCAACAGCTCTCTTGGCATGCTCAGCGACGCCGGGTTCGGCTTACGGCTGGGCAATGCCCGCTCAGGCCTCGGCAACGTATTGCACATCGACTTCGCGTTTCCGCTCAAGGATGTTCCCGGCAGCGCCAAGTTCCAACTTCTCGTGCAGACGATGCAAAGCTTCTAGCGCGCTCGCCGTCCGGGCTGCGAATTTCAGGTGCCGGCGGACTTGCGCCGGCTCCACAACCACAGAAAGCCGATGCATACGGCGAAATTGAGCACCCACCAACCGAGCTGGCGCGTGCTTCCCTTGTCCTCGGATTGCCCGGGGGGCGCGCCGGCTTCAAGCGTTCCGGCGAGCAGTTCGCGCTCCGCACCCCGCGTCACTTCGAACTGGACCGCGGCGGTTCCCGGCAGGCGCAAATCCTCGGTCTGCACCGAGTAGCTCCCGTCGGCCTCGGCGGTGGCCGGGTGGGTCACCCCGCGCAGCACAACG
The DNA here is from genome assembly GCA_049513935.1 of Steroidobacteraceae bacterium. Classification (GTDB taxonomy): domain Bacteria; phylum Pseudomonadota; class Gammaproteobacteria; order Steroidobacterales; family Steroidobacteraceae; genus Bog-1198. Next base: position 1,447 of record JBEKVP010000076.1, on the reverse strand, counting down.
CTGAGCGCGGCGTCGCGCACGGGCGCGTTGTCGACGAGGCGGCTCAAATGGATGGCCATGCGGCCCTCGCGCACCGTGCCCACCGCCAAGAGGTCGCTCGAGCGCGCCTCGACTCGCGGGGGCGGGGCTGGTTCCTCCCCCCGGGCGGCCGCTCCGGCGAGCGCGATCATCGCAGCCGCCGCCGCGGCGCTCGCCGCGAAGGCAGATCTCAAAGCACCCAACCCCAGATGCCCATGGCGATTCCCGCGACGGCCGACAGCACGCCGAATATCGGGAAGAAAGACTTGCGCGCAAGAAAGAACAACGAGCAAAGCACCAACCCGAGCTCGAGCAGGCCCTCGCCGATGTCGAATTTCAACGCCCGAACTTCCTCCAGGCCGGTCTTCTTTTCCGACGCCTCGGCCTTCCATCGAAGCTGTTCGGTGTCAGCGAGCTCCTTGTCGCGCGCTGCCTCCAATTTGCGCACGGCTTCCTCCGCCTTGGCCGGATCCGGCGTCAGAGACTTGAGCAGCGTCGCGGCGGCGTCGCTGGTATTGGCCCGGATCTTCTTCGCCTGATAGAAAGCCCAGTCATCGTTCGACTCCGTGCGCGTGATCACCGCCTGCGTATGCGCGCGATGCGAGGCGATGGTGACGACCGAGAGAAAGATACCGACCACGCCCACCAGAATTCCGACGGCGCGGGTCTGCGGATCGGATGCATGGTGCGGCGACACTTCGAGTTCAGCCATGGGATGTGATCATTCCTTCAAGTAGGGTTTTGGAGCGGCGAGATTGCCCTTTATTGCTCACTTCACGACGTGCAGCCGCGGATTCGCCCGGGAGATGCCCAACACGCCGCTGCGCACCACCTCGACGATCTCGCCGAATGCCGCGAGGTTGGCGATGAACTCGCCGATCTCGACCTCCGTACTGGCGAGCTCCACGATGTAGCTCGAGGGGTTCGCGGACAACACCTTGCCGCCCACGCGGCGCAGAAGGCCTTCGACCGCCTCGACGTGACCGGCCGAGAGCTGCAGCTTGATGAGCAACAGCTCGCGCGCGAGATGGTCGCCGCTCGTCATGTCCTCGACTGCCACCACGTCCACGAGCTTTTGCAGCTGCGCGTTGATCTGAGCGATGACGTGGTCCGAGCCGATGGTGACGAGCGTGACGCGCGACACCGTGGGGTCGTTGGTGGGTGCCACCGAGAGAGACTCGATGTTGTAGCCGCGGGTGGAAATGAGCCCCGTGACGCGGGTCAGCGCGCCGGCTTCGTTTTGTAAAAGGATCGCGATGAGGTGACGCATGTAGCCGAAGGATAAGGGACTCTGGTACTTGGGCGCCAGGGCGAGAACTGCTAGTCTCTAAGCGTGAAAGACCACTCGGATATGTTGACTCAGGGAACTCACCCGCTCGCCGGCGCGAGCATGACGGGCGCGGAGATACTCGTTCAAGTCCTCGCGGAC
>JBEKVP010000075.1:0-8546 GCA_049513935.1 Steroidobacteraceae bacterium | reverse complement strand
GGTATTGAGCGCCGCGAACTGAGCCTGCATGTCTGTGGGGAACGCCGGGTACGGAGCGGTGCGGATATCGACCGCGTCCGGCCGCCGGCCGCGCATATCCACCTCCACCCAGCTGTCGCCCACTCCGACCTTCGCGCCCGCCTCCTGCAACTTGATGATCACGGCGTCGAGATGGTCCGGACGCGCGTTCTTCACGCGCACATGCCCCCCCGTGATCGCGCCTGCGACCAGGTACGTGCCGCTCTCGATCCGGTCGGGCAGCACCTCGTAGGCGGTGCCGTTCAAGCGCTCCACGCCCTCGATGACGATCTTGTCGGTGCCGGCACCCGTGATCTTGGCGCCCATCGCGCAGAGGAAATTCGCGAGATCGACCACTTCAGGCTCGCGCGCGGCGTTCTCGAGCACCGTGACGCCCGAGGCCAACGCGGCGGCCATCATGAGGTTCTCGGTACCGGTGACGGTGACCGTCTCGAGCACCAGCCGTGCGCCTTTGAGGCGCTGCGCGCGCGCCTTGATGTAGCCGTTCTCGATGTGAATGTCGGCGCCCATGGCCTGGAGTCCCGCGACGTGAATGTTCACCGGCCGCGCGCCGATGGCGCAGCCGCCCGGCAGCGAGACATCCGCGGAACCGAAGCGCGCGAGCAAGGGACCGAGCACCAGGATCGACGCCCGCATGGTCTTCACGAGCTGGTACGGCGCGAAATACTCCTTGATCGTGGAGGCGTCGACCTCGATGCGCATCTTCTCATCGATGGTCACCGAGACGCCCATGCGGCCGAGGAGCTCGATCATCGTGGTGACATCCTGCAGGTGCGGCACGTTCGATACCGTCACAGGTCCGTCTGCCAAGAGGCAGCCGGCGAGGATCGGCAAGGTGGCGTTCTTGGCGCCGGACGTGCGGATCTCGCCCTCGAGCGGGATTCCACCGTGAATCTGCAGCTTATCCACGAGCGGGGCTCGCCTGGCTCGCGTATTCCTCGGGCGTATACACCTTGAGCGCGAGCGCGTGAATCTCGTTGCCCATTTTGGGCCCCAGCGTCTCGTACACCAGCTTGTGCCGCTGCACCGCGCGCAGGCCTTTGAAGCTCGCGGCGACGACCACCGCCTCGAAATGAACGTTGTCCTCGCTCGCGACCGACGCACGGCTGCCGGGCAGCCCTCGCTGGATTAGCTCGGTTACTTCAAGTGGGCTCATGCCTGCTCCTCAAGTTGTATCATTCACCGATGGACCTTGACTACACCGACGAGGGCCTCATCGAGCTCGGGCGTCAGGCGCTCAGGGTCGAAATCGACGGTCTCTCTGCTCTGGTGCCCCGCTTGGGCTCCGAGTTTGCACGCGCCTGCCGCGTTTGTCTTACCTGCCGTGGTCGGATCGTGGTCACCGGGATGGGGAAATCGGGCCACATCGGCGGCAAGATCGCCGCAACCCTGGCCAGCACCGGCACCCCGGCTTTTTTCATGCACCCGGGGGAGGCAAGCCACGGCGACGTCGGCATGATCACGCGCGACGACGTGCTGCTCGCCCTGTCGAACTCCGGCGAGACCGACGAAATCCTCACGATCGTACCGGCGATCAAGCGGCTGGGCGTGCCGATGATCGCCTTTACGGGCAACGCGGGGTCGGCGCTCGCGCGGGCCGCCACGGTCCACGTGGACATCGCCGTCCCGGCCGAGGCGTGCCCCTTGAACCTGGCACCCACCGCCAGCACCACGGCGGCTTTGGCCGTCGGCGATGCGCTTGCGGTCGCCTTGCTCAAGGCGCGCGGCTTCACCGAGGAAGACTTCGCCCGTTCCCATCCCGCCGGCGCGCTCGGCCGCCGATTGCTGCTGCACGTCAAGGACGTGATGCGCACCGGTGCCGCGTTGCCGAAGGTGCCGCCGGGCGTGCCGCTCACCGAGGGTCTGCTGGAAATGACCCGCAAGGGTCTCGGCATGACGGCTATTGTCGATGAGCGGGACCGTGTGCTCGGCGTGTTCACCGACGGCGACCTGCGCCGGGCTCTCGACCGGGCGGCCGATCTGCACCACACGCGCATGGACGAGGTCATGACCCGCCACGCGAAGCGCATCGGGGCCGATGCGCTCGCCGCCGAGGCGGTTCTGCTCATGGAAACGCACCGGATCACCTCGCTCATCGTCGTCGGCGCAGAGGAGGTGCTCGTCGGAGCGCTCAACGTTCACGACCTGCTGCGCGCCGGTGTCGTTTGAGCCGGCGGCCGAACGCGCGCTCGATGCTCGCGCCCCGCACCCCGGCGCGACGGCCCACTCCGCTCGCCGGAATCGAGCTCGTGCTCCTGGATGTCGACGGCGTGCTCACCGACGGGCGTTTGTATTTCTCCGCGCGCGGCGAAACGCAGAAAGCGTTCCATGTGCGTGACGGACACGGCATCAAGCTCTTGATGGGCAGCGGCGTCACCGTCGCCGTGGCGAGCGGACGCCGTTCGGCCGCCGTCACGGCTCGCATGCGCGAGCTCGGCGTGCGCCACGTGGTGCAGGGCTGCGCGGACAAAGTTCTAACCCTGCGCAGCCTGGGTGCACGGCTCGGCATCGATCCGCTCGCCTGCGCGTGCCTCGTGGACGACACGCCCGACCTGCCCTTGATGACGGCCGTGGGCTTCGCGGCGGCGGTCGCGGACGCGCATCCCCTGGTGGTGTCGGCCGCCCACTGGGTGAGCTCGCTGCCGGGCGGCACTGGCGCGGTGCGCGAGCTGTGCGATCTCCTGCTGCGCGCCCGCGCCGCGAGACAGCTCTAGTGGCATTTCGGATCTTTACGTTGCTGGCCGTGATCGCCCTCGGCGTCAGCACCTGGATCCTGAGCTCGCCGAGCCACCGGCCCACGCAGACCGCGGCGGGCGCCTCCTCGGCGCTGCCCGGGTATTACCTCAAGAACGCGATAATGACCGACTACGACGAGAACGGTGCGGTTTCGGTGCGCCTTCACGCCGACCGCATCGACCAGATCGATCACGGCCCGGAGGTGGCGCTGTCCAACGTCCGGGTCGACTATCAATCACCCCAGGGACAGGCCTGGGTCCTGTTCGGCGACACCGGCCAGGTCGAGGCGGGAGGGAAGATCCTGGATGTCGCGGGCAACGTTCGGCTGGAGGAGCAGAGCGCCGAACATGCCGACGCGGCGGTCATGCATACCGACAAGCTGCGCTACGATGTCGCGAACGCGCTCGCCACCACCCAGAGCGACGTACGCATCGACTTCGGCGTGCATACCCTGACGGCGCGCGGGCTGGTCGCGAATTTGAAAGAGCGCACCGTGCGCCTAGAATCGAGGGTCAATGGCCGATTCCAACCTTAGACGGGCTCCCAGGCTCCGCGTCGCGGCTGCCATCGCGCTTGGCTTGACGCTCGCGGCCCCGGCCATGCCGGCGGTTGCGCCGGCCAAATCCGAGATCATCGCCCTCGACGCCCAATCCTCCGAGCTCGACCTCAAGAGCAACAACATGTTTTTCCGCAAGGTACGCATCGCGCAGGGCAGCATGTCGGTGACCGCGGATCAGGGACAAGCCACCCAGGAGGCCTTGAAGTTCGAGAACAGTCTGTGGGTATTTCGCGGCAACGTGAAAATCACCATGGAAGGCGGGCTGCTGACGGCCGACGAGGCGCAGATCGATTTCGTGAAAAAGCTGCTCTCGAAGGCGGTCGCCCACGGCAAGCCGGCGGAATTCGAGCAAAAAATCGAGAAGACCGGCAAGATCGCGCACGGCCACGCCGACACCATCGACTATGACGCCGCCAAGGGCGTGGTGAAGCTGACGACAAACGCCTGGCTCAGCGACGGTCAAAACGAGGTTCACGGGGAGTCGCTCAAGTACAACGTGCTCGCCCAGAGCATCGTGGCGGATGCCGCCGAACAGGGGTCGCAACGGGTCCACATCATCATCACGCCGCCGCCCTCCAAACCATGAGCGTCCTGCGGGCGCTTAATCTCGCCAAAAGCTACAAATCGCGGCAGATACTCAAGGACTTATCGCTCGAAGTCGAGAGCGGCGAGGTCGTGGGCCTGCTCGGGCCGAACGGAGCCGGCAAGACCACGGCCTTCTACATGATCGTCGGGCTCACGCGCTGCGAGCATGGCGAGATCTACCTCGACAACAAGGATATCGGCCGGCTGCCCATGCATCGGCGGGCGCAGCTCGGGTTAGGCTACCTCCCGCAAGAACCCTCCGTCTTCCGCCGCATGTCGGTGTCGAACAACATCATGGCCATCCTCGAGACGCGCTCCGGGCTCGACGAGGCGCAGCGCAACGCAAGGCTGAAGGAGCGGTTGGAGGAGCTGCACATCGGCCACGTCCGCGACAGCATGGGGATGAGCCTCTCGGGCGGCGAGCGGCGCCGGGTGGAGATCGCCCGCGCCTTGGCCGCGGACCCGAGGTTTATCCTGCTGGATGAGCCGTTTGCCGGCGTGGATCCGCTTTCCGTGGCTGATATACAGAGAATAATCAAGCACTTAACAGATAAGGGCATCGGCGTACTGATTACCGATCATAATGTTCGCGAGACCCTCGGAATCTGCGAGCGCGCTTACATCGTCAGTCAAGGCACGGTGCTCACGTCCGGTTCTGCGGATCAGATTCTTGCCAACCCACAGGTCCGTGAGGTGTACTTGGGCCAGGATTTCAAATTGTAGGCTTGGGATCTTTAGGCACTATGTTGAAACCAAGTCTGCAGCTCCGCATTGGCCAACAGCTCACCATGACCCCGCAGCTGCAACAGGCCATCCGCCTGCTGCAGCTGCCCTCCCTCGACCTGCAGGCCCACGTGCGCGAGACCCTCGAGACGAACGTTATGCTCGAGGCCGAGGACGAGCTCGCGCTCGATGCGCCGCCAGAGGGCGCGCGCGAGCGGGAAGAGTCCCCCGCCGTTTCCGAGGAGAAGTACACCGAGCTCGACGGCAATTCCCTGCCCGCCGAGCAACGCGCCGAACCGGAGGTCGAGGTCGCGGACGAGCCCTGGGGCGCCGAGGTCAGCGCGCCCTCGGACAGCTCCTGGTCGGGCGATGACGACCGGAGCGGCGATTTCAGCGATCAGCACGGCCAGACCCTCCAGGAGCAGCTCATCGAGCAGCTCGAGCTCGCCAAGCTCTCGCCCATCGACCTGGCGATCGCGCGAGTTATCACGGATGCCATCACCGACGACGGCTATCTCAAGGACGATCTCGAGGATATCCGCGCGAGCCTCAAGCCTGAGATCGAGGCCTCGGCGGAGGATGTCGAGCGGGTGCTCGCGGCAGTTCAGTCGCTCGAGCCGGCCGGCGTCGGTGCGCGCAATCTGGGCGAATGCATCGCGTTGCAGCTGCGCCAGCTGCACCCGGATACCCCGGCGCGCGATATCGCGATTCGCGTCGCCCTGGAGCACCTCGATCTGGTCGCAAACCAGCAGCTCGTGCTGTTGCGGCGCCAGCTGCGCTGCAGCGAAGGCGACCTGGAGATGGCGCTCGCCCTGGTGCGATCTTGCCATCCGCGCCCCGGGGCGGCGGTCAACCCGAGCCAGGCTGAATATGTGATACCAGACGTCTTCGTGCGGCGCACCGATCACGGCTGGGTGGTCGAGATCAACCAGGCCACGGTGCCGCGCGTGCGCGTCAATCAAAGTTATGCCAACCTGATATCGCGCGCTCCGGACCATGCGATGCTCCGGACCCAGCTGCAGGAGGCGCGCTGGCTGATGAGGAGCCTCGAGATCCGCAATGAGACGTTGATCAAGGTGGCACGCTGCATCGTGCAGCGCCAAACGAGCTTCTTCGAGCAAGGCGAGGAAGCCATGGAGCCGCTGATCTTGAAGGACGTCGCCGAGGCGGTCGAAATGCACGAGTCGACAATTTCGCGCGTGACCACGGCCAAGTACATGCACACGCCGCGGGGCGTGTTCGAGTTCCGCTATTTCTTTTCGAGCCACGTGGAGGCGGCGGACGGGACCGAGATGTCCTCGACCGCCATCCGCGCGAAGATCAAGAAGTTGATCTCCCAGGAGAATCCGGAGAACCCGTGGAGCGACAGCAAGCTCGCGGAGATCTTGTCGCAGGAAGGCATACCGGTCGCGAGACGCACGGTTGCCAAATACCGCGAGGGCATGCAGATCGCGCCGTCCAATGAGCGCAAGCGCGCTGCCGTCCGCGCCTCGTAGATTCGCGTCATCGATTTGGTCGTAGGTTCAGATGTCAAGGATGCAGATGTTGCAGATGTAGATAGGCGCCCTAAGCATTGGAGGACTCATGCAGCTCGATCTCAGCGGTCATCATGTCGAAGTAACCCCCGCCCTTCGCGGCTACGTCTTCAAGAAGTTCGAACGCATTTCCAGGCATTTCGAGCAACTCATCGACGTACACTGCGTGCTGACCGTGGAGAAGCTGCGCCACAAGGCGGAAGCGACCCTGATGCTGCGAGGCAACAAGATCTACGCCGACGCGACCGACGCCGACATGTACGCAGCCATCGACGCGCTCACCGACAAGCTCGATCGCTGCGTCAAGAAGCACAAGGAAAAAGCGTCCGACCATCACGCCGGAGAAGTCCTCAAGGCCCGCTCCTCGCCATGAAGAGCCTGCCTGGATAACCTTGAGCGCGGCGAGCGAGCATGCGGCTGATCATCGTCAGCGGCTTGTCGGGTTCGGGCAAGAGCGTGGCCCTGCACCAGCTCGAGGACATCGACTTCTACTGCGTGGACAACATCCCCGCGGCGCTGCTCAAGCCGTTCATCGCGCATACCATCCGCGGCGCGGACGAGGTCTATCCGCGCACCGCCGTCGGGCTCGACGCGCGCAACCGCCCGAACGAGATCGAGACCATTCCTGTGCTCGTGGGCGAGCTGCGGCGCAGCGGCATCCGCTGCGAGGTGCTGTTCCTGCATGCGAGCGACGAGGTGCTCCTCAAGCGCTACGCCGAGACCCGGCGCAAGCACCCGCTGGTGTGCGCGGAATTGAGCCTGCGCGAGGCGATCGCGAGCGAGCGTCTCCTGCTCGAACCGATAATCGCCGCAGCGGACCTCGTGATCGACACGTCGAACATGGGAGTGCACGCGCTCAGAGAGCGGATTCGTGAGCGCATCGATCGGGGCCAGGAGAGCCGGCTCGCGCTGATGTTCGAATCGTTCGGCTATCGGCACGGAATTCCGGGCGACGCCGATTTCGTCTTCGATGTGCGGGCCCTCCCGAATCCCTATTGGCAGCCGGCGCTGCGCCAGCTCACGGGCCGCGACGGCCCGGTGATCGACTACCTCGCGGCCGAGCCAAGCGTGCGCGCCATGATTGAGGCTATCGCGCAGTTTCTCGACGCACGCATCGCCGAGTTCGAGCGGGCCGACCGCAGCTATCTCACCATCGCGATCGGCTGCACCGGCGGCCAGCATCGCTCCGTATATATCGCCGAGCGGCTCGCAGAGCACTTTCGCCCCAGCTACCCGCAGGTCCTCACCCGGCACGACTCATTGCAGAAAGCCTGACGTCGCCCTGCGCCAGGAAGGCGCGGATCTCCGCGGAGCGGGCCCGGGCATCGCGCAGCCCGAGGGCGATCAATTCGCGGGTATAGCCCCGCTCGAACAGCAGGTAGCTCAAGAGCGTCCCGGCGCTCGGCGCATTGGCGCCCATCGCGCGCAGCAGGGCGCGCAGGCTCCGCGGCAGCTCGGCGCGATACCGGCGCGCAATCTCGGAGAGATCCTGCGACGGGGTGAGCACCAGGCACTCGATGTCGTCGCGGTGCGCTCCGGCACGGTTGCGCGCCTCGTTGAAGCCCTTGATGCGCTCGAGGTCGGACTGCAGCTGGTCCATGAACAAGGAATCCAGCATGAAGCCGAACATCTGGCCGAAGGTAGGCTCGGCCCGCAGGCTCGGCATCCCGAGCCCGGCGGCCGCAGGATCGCCGACGCCGATGACCAGAAGGCGGTTCGCGCCCAGGTGAATGGCGGGACTCAAGGGCGAGGTCTGGCGCATGGCGCCGTCGCCGAAGTATTGCTGGTGCAGAAAAATGGGCCGAAACAGAAACGGGATGGACAGGCTCGCCATCAAGTGCTCGAGCGTGAGTTGCACGCGCGCGCCCTTGCGCGCGGCGCGCGTCCAGGGTTCGATCGGCGAGCCGCACGCGTAAAACGTGACGGAATCCGCGTCCGAGTAGCTGGTCGCGCAGATACCGACGGCCTGCAGGTGCTGCTTGTACATGCCGCGCGGGATGCCGTCGAAATCGAGGTTCTTGCGCAACAGCTCCCAGAGCGGCGTGTTGTCGAACAAAGAACGGGGCGGATGCACCAGCCACCCTCCGGTGAGCATTGCGAGGATCCAGTGCAGCCCCGATCTGAACATGCTCACGGCGTCCGCCTTGATGACGTGGTGCACGCGGAACTCGCGCCATACCTTCTCGATGGCGTAGACCGCGTGCCTGAAGTGCGCCGGATCCGAGGCGAGCGCGATCGCGCTCACCGCGCCGGCGGACGTGCCGGTCACGACCTGGAACGGGCTGCTCGAGCCGCGCCCCAGCTGCTCCGCGATACCCTTGAGCACGCCCACCTGATAGGCGGCGCGCGCGCCGCCGCCGGTCAATACC
>JBEKVP010000074.1:0-8573 GCA_049513935.1 Steroidobacteraceae bacterium | reverse complement strand
GCGCGCACGAAGCCACGGAAACGCCTCGTTGCTCAAGTCCGCATCGGTCAGAGGCTTAAGCAGCTCGCGCGAGCGCGGACCGGAGAGGACCAGCACGCCGCGTTCCTCGGTCACGTTCGCGATCTGCACCACCTCGCCGGGCCGCACGCTCTGGGTGAGCCAATCCCGGTCGCACAGCTCCGCCGCGGCGGCCGACAGCGCATAGAAGCGATCGTCGGCGAGACGGGTCACGGTCATCTCGCCCAGGATCCGGCCTTGCGCCGAGAGCATGTGCACGAGCGCAATGCCGCCGGCCTTGCGCGGAATCCTGTTCGCGCAGACGCGGTTCAAGAACGACTCGGCATCGCGGCCGCTGATCTCGTACTTCGCGAAACCGCTGAGGTCCAGGAGGCCGACGCGCCGGTGAACGGCCGCCACTTCGCCGCCGATCAGCTCGAACACGTTGTTGCGCCGGTAACCCGACACCTCGGCGCGGCCGTCAGGCGAGAACCATTTCGGACGCTCCCAGCCGAAGGTCTCGGTGTACACGCAGCCCTGGGACTTGAGTCGCTCGTAGAGCGGACTCTTCTTGCTGGGACGGCCGTCGGGCTCCTCTTCGCCCGGAAGGCGCGTGGTGAAGGTCGTGCGGTAGTCGAGGAGCACCTTGGCGCGCACGTAGGCCCGGTCCGCGTACGGGCCGAAGCGGCGCGGGTCGAACTCCGTCATGTTGATCTCGGAATCCCCATGCACCATCCACTGCGCCAGGTACTTGCCGCAGCCGCCGCCCTGGGCGATGCCGAAGGAGGTGCCGCAGCACATCCAGTAGTTCTTGAGGCCCGCGGCCGGCCCTAAGAGCGGCGCGCCGTCCGGTGTGTGCGGGATCGCGCCGTTGATGACGCGGCGGATGCCGACCTCGCCGAAGATTGGCATGCGCTCGATGGCGCGCTCGAGCCACGGGGCGATCCGGTCCAAGTCGTCGGCGAAGAGCTCGTTCGAGGACTCCCACTCCGGGTAGCCTCTGGGCGCCCACGCTTCGGTGAGGCCGCTGCTCTCGTAGATTCCCATGAGCCCGGACTTCTGCTCCTGCCGCAGATACCCTGAGGTATAGGAGTCGCGGATCACCGGGATCTCGCCGCTGCGCTCCGCGAACGCCGGGATCGGGTGAGTGATCACGTAGTGATGCTGCATGTTGGTGATGGGCGCATCCGCGCCGACCATCGCGGCGACCTCGCGCGCGTAGCAGCCGGCCGCATTCACCACCATCTCGGCGACGATCGTGCCCTTCTCGGTGAGCACCTCCCATTCACCGCTCGCACGCCGCTTCACGTCGAGCACGCGGTTATGGCGCACGATGATAGCGCCGAGATCCCGGGCCGCCTTGGCGAGCGCATTGCAAATGCCCGCCGGGTCGCCATGTCCGTCGTCACGGGTCCAGGCGGCGGCCAGCACGTTCTCCGTGGTGAGGAACGGATTGAGGCGCCGGACCTCGTCGAGCCCGACGATCTCCATGCTGAAGCCGACGCTCTTCGAGTAGCCGAGCACGTACTCGAGCCAGGCGAGCTCGCGCGGGTTGTTGGCGAGGCGCAGCCCGCCGCTCGGATGCCAGCTCGTGTATTGGCCGGTGAGGGCTTCCAGCCGCGGATAGAGCTGGTTCGAATAGGCGTGGATCTTCGCGAGGTTGTAGCTGCCCGTGATGCTCGGGCACTGGCCGGCCGCGTGCCAGGTCGATCCCGAGGTGAGCTCGTTCTTTTCGACCAGAACCGTATCGGTGCAGCCCTCGAGCGCCAGGTGGTACAGAAGGCTTGCACCCATCATCCCGCCGCCGATGACGACGACGCGCGCGTGTGTTTTCATTTCAGGGAGCCGGTGAAGGTGTCAGGAGGGCATAGGCCACAATAAATTGCCCCAACTGGGCTTGCAAGCGAGTTTTTTGGTACCTTTGGCTATAAGTTTTTGAAAGGTAGACCTATTGAGCCAGTTGCAGGAGGGCGGCGTACGCCGGGCGGCCGGGCGGCCGGTGGTGGGCCTGCCCACGTTGACGTGGCTGCGAGCCTTTGAGGCGGCGGCCCGCACCGGGGGCTTCACCGCTGCGGCGACGGAGCTCAGCCTCACCTCGGGGGCCATCAGCTATCAGATCCGCGCGCTCGAGGCACATCTCGGGTTCGCGCTGTTCGAGCGGTTGCCACGCGGCGTGAAGCTCACGCCGATGGGCGTCGCGTATCTGCCGCCCGTGCGCAAGGCCTTCGAGCAGCTCGCCGATTCGACGCTCGGCCTGTTCGGGGGATCGGAGCGCGGCGAGATCACGGTTCACGCGCCCGTGTCGCTCGCCTCGCTCTGGCTCGCACCGAAGTTGCCGGCATTCATGGCCGCCTTTCCTACCATCGACGTGCGCCTTTCGTCGGTGATCTGGGACAACGCCGTGCCGGACGAGGCCACGGATCTCGAGATCCGCTATGGAAGCGGCCAGTGGCATGGGTACCGATCCGAGCGGCTCTTGAACCAGCGCATCGCCGCCGTGTGCAGTCCGGCTCTGCTACAGCGAGCGCACGAGAGCGGAGACCCCGCACTGTGGCTGCCGCAGCATCTCATCCACATCATGGGTCATGAGAATCACTGGTTGCAGGTGCGCCAGGCGCTGCACCTCGCCGATCTGGAGGAGCGCCCGGGCCCGACGGTGGACACGACCATCGCGGCGCTCGAGCTGGCGGCGAACGGAGCGGGCTGCGCGCTCGCCCACCCGATCTTCCTGAGTGCGTACCTGAAGACCGGAAGGCTGGTATTCGCGCTCGAGCATGATTTTGCAGACGACAGCTCTTACTTCGTCGTGACCCCTGAACGACCGCGCGCTCCGCGGCGCGAAGTCCAGCAATTTCGCGATTGGCTCAAATCGGCCGCTGCGCTCGATGCCGCGTGAGCGCGCGCGGGCGTCAGGGCGCGGGTGTCAGGGGCGCGGGCTTCGCGCCGCGTGCGTGCAGCGCCATCGAGATGAGCGCCGTTCCGCCGAAAACCAGATTGATACCCACCAGCAAGCCGATGGCCCAAGCCGCGGTGCCCGGCAAGCCGGCGAGGATGATACCGGCGAGGATGATATCCACGACACCGCTCACCAGGAGCATCGCCCAGCGCGCCGCGAAGCCGTGACGGTGCTCGAGCGCCATCATGATCGAGGCAAACCCCTCGAGAAACAGGAACACCGTCAAGACCAGGGTGAGTGAGAGGGCGCCGGACACGGGCCAGGCGAGCAGTACCACGCCTGCGACGATGCCCACCACGGCGGATAACAGCGACCACCAGAATCCCGGGGCCCCGCGCATCTGGAAGGTCGTGATCAGGCCGACGATGCCGCTCAGCAAGAGCAGCCAGCCGATGAGGATCTCGACTGCGAAGGTCGCGAGCGGCGGAATCGCGATCGCGGTGAATCCCAACACGAGGAGCACGATGCCCTCAAAGAGAAACAACCGCCAGTGCTCGCTGAGCGAGGTTGCTATTGCGGACTGTATCCGCTCGATATCCGGACTCGCCACGATGACTCCTTGTGCGACTGGCGGCACCGCGCCCGCAGCGTCAGGATAAGCCCGACCGCCCGTCGAACGCTAGGTGCACGAGCGCAGCCGCCGGCCGGAGGCTAGCCGCCGGCGTCCCCTGCATCACCCGCCAGCACTCGGCGGTCGATGCGATTGTCGCGGTCGATGCGATTCTTGGCCTCGAGAACGCCGTCGCCGAGCTTGATCTCGCCGTTCGGCATCGGAACGGTGATCGGCGACACGGCGACGCGGGTCACACCGGCGCGCGGCTCGAGTCCGATTTCGTGCGCCGTGGCCGGCGATAGGTCGACGATGCGACCCGCGACATAGGGTCCGCGGTCGCGGATCATGACGATCGCCGTCTTACCAGTCTCGAGGTTGGTCACCCGCGCGGTGGTGCCGAGCGGCAAGGTCCTGCTCGCAGCGTTGTTGCCGGTCGGTTCCATCGGCGAGCCGTCGGCCATCTTTCGGCCGGCGAACATCGTGGCGTAGAACGATGCCTTGCCGGTGCGCCGCCGACCCGAACGGTCGAGCTCCGGCTTGGCCGTGGGGGATAGGCGTGCGGCGCGCGGGCGGGCGGCACTGTGCTCCGGTGCGGCGTTGGCCGGCCAGATCGGCGCAGTCAGCCCGAGCGCGAGAACCGCGAGACCGGCGAACCGCAGTGCTATTGTTGGGTTTGCGTGTTTTTTCATGGGGTTACTATCGCAGCGCCGGCTCTTCGGGTCTGTAAGGTCGGCACGTGCCTCGGGGTGGGACCCGAGGAGACGTCTGTGCGCCGCGACACGGGTCGGCACGGGTGTCGGCGGGCGAGAGTTTACCTTCGATTTGAGTCCTACACGCCTGTAGGATAAACACTTAGTCGTCTGGCCGGATCGGTCCTTGCGCTCACGAAGTGCGCGGTCCGGCCTGCGCGGCCCGCCGAATCCCCGTGGGCTCGGTCCCATCTTCGAGTGCGGCAGTGCGGATTTTAAGTACACTGCGGGCCATTTGGGGGCGAGGCGAGGGAATCGATATGGCGAGAGGCGGGGGCAGCGGATTTGGGCTTCAGGATCTCTCCCGGATCGCCCGCGGCAAGGGATCTTATTTGTACGACGATACCGGCAAGGCGTACCTCGACGGCTCGGGCGGACCGGCGGTGTTTTGCATCGGACACGCCAATGCCGAGGTGAACGCAGCGATCTGCCGGCAGCTCGACTCGATTGCCTACGCCTATCGCTACCTATTCACGAGCTCGGCGCTCGAGTCGCTGACCGAGATCGTGCACCGGGTATCGGGCCGCTGCTTCAAAGACATCTTGTACTGCGCCGACGGCTCCGAGGCGATCGAGTCCGCGCTCAAGGTCGCGCTTCAGCATTACGCGGCGCGCGGTCTCATAGGCAAGCGCCGGTTCATCGCCCGCCGGCGCTCCTGGCACGGCAATACCTTGGGTGCGCTGTCCGTCTCGGGGTTTGCGGCGCGGCGGGCTGCGTTCGAAGGCAGCTTGCTCGACGTCACCTTCGTGTCGCCCGCGAACGCCTACCGGATGCCGGAGGGCTGCACGGCCGACACCCTGGTAAGCCGCCTGGCCGCCGAGCTCGAGGAGACGATCCTGAAACTGGGGCCGGACAACGTCGCCGCCTTCATCTTCGAGCCCATCGTCGGCGCGGCCGGCGGCGTCGTACCCGCGCCGCCGGGATATGCCGCGGCGGTGCAGGCGGTATGCGCCAAGCACGACGTGCTGGTCATCGCGGACGAGGTCATGTGCGGAGCGGGGCGCTCGGGCACCTGGCGCGCGCTCGAGCATGACGGGGTCGTGCCGGACCTCATGAGCGTTGCCAAGGGACTTGCGGGCGGATACATCCCGCTCGGGGCAACGCTCGTGACCGCGAAGGTTGCGGCTCCGATCGTGAGCGAGCACGGCGCCTACATGACCGGGCACACGTTCTCCGGCCACACGGCGGCGTGCGCGGCGGGCCTCGCCGTCCAGACGATCATCGAGCGCGAGGGCCTGCTCGAGCGGGTCCGCAGCAAGGGCGCCGCATTCCAGGGAGCGCTGCGCGAGTCGCTGTCCAAGTTCGACGAGGTCGGCGATGTGCGGGGGCGGGGCTTCTTCATCGGCGTCGAGCTCGTCAAGGACCGCGCGACCCGCGCGCCCTTCGCGCCGGGGCGCGGCTTGAGCTTCGACATCGGGCAGCGCGCCTTCGCCGACGGGCTCATCTGCTACCCGTGCTCGGGCAACGTCGACGGCGCGGCCGGAGACACGGTGATCCTTGCGCCGCCGTACAACGCGAGCGACGCGGAGCTCGAGGAAATCGACGCGAAGCTCTCACGGGCGGTGGGCGGGGCGCTGGCGTCGAAATGACGCGCGCCGCTGACTCGATGCTTGGTGTGGCGGAATCTCCAGGGTCGAATCCGCACTTCCTGAGCGGCGGTGGAGAGATGGGCGCGCGCATGCGGGCGCTCGATTGGAGCCGGACCCCACTCGGCGATCCCTCCGGTTGGCCTCAATCGCTGCGTACCATCGTGCGCGTGATGCTCGACTCGCGCTACGCGATGTGGATGCTGTGGGGACCTGAGCTCACGTTCTTCTGCAACGATGCGTATCTCCCCACCGTCGGCATCAAGCGCGAGTGGGTGCTCGGTGCGCGTTCCGACAAGGTATGGGAAGAGATCTGGCCGGACATCGGACCGCGCATCCAGCACGTGCTCGAGCATGGCCACGCTACCTGGGACGAGGGGCTGCTGCTGTTCTTGGAACGCAGCGGTTTCGCGGAGGAGACCTACCACACTTTCTCCTACAGCCCGGTCTACGACGATCAGAGCCGTATCGCCGGCATGCTCTGCGTGGTCACGGAGGTCACGGAGCGCGTAATCGGCGAGCGGCGCCTGCAGACGCTGCGCGATCTGGCGGCGCCCATCTCGCGGGTCAAGACCGTCCAAAAGGCGTGCGACCGTCTGATCGACGTGCTGCAGGGAAGCGCCTTCGATGTCCCGTTCGCTTGCCTGTACATGCTCGACGAGGGCGCACAGTTCGCGTGGCTTGCCGCCCGCACTGGACAAGTACCTGAGCGGCTGCGGCCGCCACGGCTTGAACCCGCCGCAGCCGGACCGTGGCCGATGGCGCTGGTGCTGGCGAGCAACAAGGCGGAGGTCGTATCGTTGCCGATCGGCGCCGAATCGGTGCCGAGTCCCTTCCAGGGGGCGCCGGTGTTGCGGGCACTCGTATTGCCGGTGCAGGGCCAGGGTTCCTCGACTTGCGTCGCGTTGTTGGTCGCCGGGATCTCTCCGCGGCGGGCGCTCGATGACAGTTATCGCGGCTTCTTCGAGCTGATCGCCGGCCAATTCGCCGCCGCCATTGCCGACGCTCAGGCTTACGAGGCGGAACGGCACCGCGCGGAAGCCCTCGCCCGGATCGATCAGGCCAAGACGGCCTTCTTCTCGAACGTGAGCCACGAATTCCGCACGCCGCTCACCTTGATGCTCGGACCGATCGAGGCCGCCGCGACCCACCCGGAAACGCCGTCTTGGGTGCGCGAGCAGCTCTCGCTCGCGCGGCGCAATTCGCTGCGGCTCTTGAAGCTCGTCAACTCGTTGCTCGATTTCTCGCGCATCGAGGCGGGCCGCGTGCAAGCCTCGTTCGAGCCGACCGACGCGGCTGCGTTGACGAAGGATCTCGCGAGCTCCTTCCGCTCGGCGATCGAGGCGGCGGGTCTTGCGTTCCGCGTCGATTGCGAGCCCATTGGAGAGCCGCTGTTTCTCGATCGGGAAATGTGGGAAAAGATCGTGCTCAACCTGCTCTCCAACGCATTCAAGTTCACCTTCAAAGGCGAGATCACCGTGCGGCTGAAGCGCGACGGAACGTGCGCCTCGCTCGAGGTATCGGATACGGGCGTCGGGATACCGCACGAAGAGATCCCGCGCCTCTTCGAGCGCTTCCATCGCGTGGAGAGTACGCAGGGCCGGACGCAGGAGGGCTCGGGGATCGGTCTCGCGCTGGTGCTGGAGCTGGTGAAGCTGCATGGCGGGCGCATCGACGCGGCGAGCGAGCTCGGGCGCGGCAGCACCTTTTGCATCCGCGTGCCCCTCGGACACGCCCATTTGGCCCCGGAGCGAATCAAGGCGCCGAGTGCCCTGGCATCGACGGCTACCGGTGCGCTCGCCTATGTGCAGGAGGCGCTGCGCTGGATCCCGGAAGCGCAGAGCGAGGTGACCGGGCTCGGGCACTTGGATACACCAATCCCGTCGCCTCCGGACCCGCCCGCCGCGGTAACCTCCGAGGCGCGCATTGTCATAGCCGACGACAACGCGGACATGCGGGCCTACCTCAAGGAGCTGCTTGCCCCCCTCTATCGGGTGGAACTCGTATCCGACGGGGAGGCAGCGCTCGCCGCCGTCCGGCGGGAGCGGCCGGACCTCCTTCTCAGCGACATCATGATGAGCCGTCTCGACGGGTTCGGTCTGTTGAAGGCGCTGCGCGCGGACGAATCGCAGCGCTCGATTCCGGTGATCTTGCTGTCCGCGCGCGCCGGCGAAGAGGCCCGCATCGAAGGGCTGCGGTCGGGCGCCGACGAGTATCTTGCGAAGCCGTTCTCGGCGCGCGAGCTCACGACTCGGATTGCGGGGTTGCTGGAGCTCGCGCGGGTGCGCCGCGAGGCCGACGCGGCCTTGCGCGAAAGCGAGGAGCGGGCGCTGCGCCGGCAGACGCTGCAGTACGAAGGGCTGCTCAACGGCGCTCCTCTCGGCGTCTTCCTGGTGGACAGCGATTTTCGCATCCGCCAGGTCAACCCGGTGGCACGTCCCGTGTTCGGCGAGATTCCCAATCTCATCGGCCGCAATCTCAGCGAGGTGATCCCGCTGCTGCTCGAGAAAGGCTCTGCCGAGAAGATCGAGCGCTCGTTCCGCCGCACGCTCGAGACCGGCGAATCCCACATCGCACGCGAGCACGCCGAGCAGTGCTTGAACGGTGGGGTCGTCGAGTACTATGAATGGCAAATCCACCGGATTCCGCTCCCGGACGGCGAATACGGAGTCGTCTGCTATTTCCGCAACATATCCGCCCACGTGCATGCACGCATCCGCCTCGAGGCGGCT
>JBEKVP010000073.1:0-8613 GCA_049513935.1 Steroidobacteraceae bacterium | reverse complement strand
GTGAGGCGGCGGCCGTCCAGGCCGGGCTCCGGATCGGAGACGTAGTTCCAGTTGAACCGATCGGACGAGACCAGGTTACCGACGGCCGACGGCATGGCGATGCGCCAACTGCGATCCGGGGGCCCCGCCTCGACCAGCAACACGCGCGCCCTCGCGTCCTCGGTCAACCGGGCGGCGAGCACACAGCCGGCCGACCCGGCACCTACGATGACATAGTCGTATCGACGGCGAGTGGGGGACGTCATCGAGCACGGCCGTTCAGCGGCCAAGCGCGTCGTAGCAGAGCTTGTGAAAATGTCGGACCAGATGCTCGCTCTTGTTGGTGATGCCCTCGCCGATGAGGTAGCGCCCGCGCTCGAAACCGAAGGAGTGCAACCCCCGCTGGTTCGAATGATTGAGGCTGATATCCTCGGGACCCAGATCCTCGTTCATCCATCGGATGCATGCTTTGGTTACTGCCGGCAGCTCGCGACCTGCGACTCCGTAGTAGCCGAAGCGCAGCATCGAGCTCTCCGGCCCAGTCGGATTCATGATGAAGGTCCCGACCATATCCGCATAGGGAAAGGCGTAGATCGTCGCGTTCGGCCAGAGGCCGAGGTTGAAGAACCAATCGGTCTGCCAAGTGGCTCCTTTGAGCGGCAGCCCGTAGGCCTCCGTCGTATCCTTCTTGGGCGGTCCGACGTACATCCACCAGTGGCCATGCGGCTTCAAGGTGTATCCGGAGAAGTCGATGAGCTCAACGAGCTCCTTGTGGGCAGGCCCGGAGTTGTCGAAGTGATAGCCCTCGATGGAGTTCTCTTGGATCACTTTCCAATTCGCTCGAACGGGCACGTCGACTTCCTCGATCAGCGTCAAATGATCGAGATCCGGTATGAAGCGGCGAATTTCCGCTTCCGCCCCGGGCGCCATTTCCGCGATCGGCTGGGCCTCCGGGTCCAGGTTCACGAAAACGAACGATGCGAACGTCTCCACGCGCACCGGTTTCAACCCGTGCTCGCTCTTGTTGAATCCCGCGACGTTCTGAGCGTTCGGCGCCCCTCGCAGGCACCCGTCGAGCGCGTATGTCCACGCGTGATATCCGCAGGTCAGCGTCGGCGACTTGCCGCGCCGTGCCTCGACGAGGCGGTTGCCGCGATGCTGGCAAACATTGTGGAACCCGCGGATCTTGCCGTCGCGTCCGGCGATGACGATGACGCTTTGCTCGAAGATCTCGTGTGTCACGAAGCTGCCGGGCTCGCGCAACTCGTTGACGTGCGCTACCAGATGCCAGGACTTGAAGAAGATCCCGGTCTTCTCCCGCAAAAACACGCTTTCATCGTAAAAGAAGCGCGCCGGCAGGGAGTAGCCCGCGGCCTGGTCTTCGACGCTCCACTCTGCTCGTTCGGTGCTCATGGCTATCCTCGATTGCTCGTCCACTTAAGGTACGTCCCGTCGGCTGGACCCGCCTGCTGAAATGCGTCATGATGATGTCGAAATCTCTCGGCAGCGCACCTTGCGCCTGGAGGACAGACGATGGCGCTTGAAGCGCGGCACGCCGGATCGGCGCGAAAGATCGCCTTTGTGCTCTTGCCCGAGTTCTCGCACCTCGGGATCGCCGCGGCGACCGAGCCGTTGTTCATCGCCAATTGGCTCGCGCAGCAGACGGTGTTCGATTGGAAGGTCATCTCCGCGGACGGCAAGCCGGTGCGCGCCAGCAACCGCATGTTGCTGCCGGTCGACGGCGATCTCGCGGCCGCGGACCGGGTGAAGACGGTGTTCGTGCTCGCGAGTTTCGAGCCGGATCGAGCGGTGCGCGAGCGATCGATTCTGCGTTGGCTGAGACGCATCGCGCGGTTCGGTGTCGAACTCGGCGGCATCGAGAATGGCAGTCTCGTGCTCGCCGAGGCGGGACTGCTCAACGGACACAAGGTCGCCGTGCATTGGGACAACCTGATGGGATTCCAAGAGCGCTACCCGACGACCCGGCCGGCGCCACAGCTCTACGCGCGCAGCGGCGAGCGCATCACCTGTGCGGGCGCATCCGCCATCCTCGACATGATGGTCGCGTGGATCGGCTGGCACGCGGATGCGGATCTCGCCCGCGAAGTGGCCGAGCATCTGCTGCTGTCGGGGGTGCGCGCTGGAGAGCGCGAGCAGCGCGCCCCGCAGGCAGACGGGCCTTCGGGTTTGGACGCCGCGGTGGCGAAGGCGCAGGCCATCATGCGCGCGCACGTGGACGAGCCGCTGTCCTGCGGCGAGATCGCACGGCGCTCGGGCATGTCGCTGCGCCAGCTCGAGCGGCGATTCAAGCGGCAAGCGCGCTGCTCGGTGCTGCAGAAGTACCGGCTAATCCGCATGGCCAAGGCGCATCAACTGCTGCAGCAGACCCGGCTCAGCGTGACGGAAGTGGCTTTGTCCTGCGGGTTCTCATCGCCCGAGTATTTCTGCCGTCTCTATGGAGCCATGTTCGATTGTTCGCCGAGCGAGGATCGGCGACAATCGACCACGGCGCCGGTGCTCAGACAGGGAGTACCGAATGCGGGCAGGCTTCGCAGCGCGGAACCTTGAATGTTCGACTTCGCTCGCAAGCGCGTGCTGGTGACGGGCGGTGCTCGCGGGATCGGAGCCGCCGCGGCCCTGGCATTCCGCGCCCGCGGAGCGCGCGTTGCGGTCGGCGCACGCAGCACCGCATCCTATGATGCCTTCGCGGAGCGGCCCGAGGCGAATGGGGTGCTTCCCGCGATCGGCGATATCCGCACTCGGGCGGGTGCGCAAGCGGTCGTGGCGGCCGCCGTCGAGGCCCTGGGCGGACTCGATGTGCTCGTCAACTCCGCAGGCGTATTTGCCGAGGTTGCCTTCGCCGAGGTGACCCAAGAGCACTGGGACGAGACCATCGGCATCAATCTCGCCGGCACGTTCTTCTGCTCACAGGCGGCGCTTCCCGCGCTCGAGGCGGCGGCGGGCAACATCGTGAACGTGGCTTCGGACGCCGGCATCGTAGGCTACCCGGACGGAACGGCGTATTGCGCCTCCAAAGGCGGGGTCGTCAATCTCACGCGCGCCATGGCCGTCGAGCTCGCGCGGCGCGTGCGCGTCAATTGCGTTTGTCCCGGCAATGTGGAGACCGACATGATTCGAGAGGCCGCCGCGGCAAGCCCGAACGCCGCGCGCTATCTCGAGCGCGCGCGAGAGCGCGCACCGCTCCGCCGGATGGCGAGTCCCGGCGAGGTGGCCGCGGCCATCCTCTACCTTGCATCAAAGGAGGCTGCGTTCACGACGGGCGCGGCGCTCGTGGTGGACGGGGGCGGGAGCGCGGGATTCTGACGAGCGCAGCGCCATCCGCAGCCTAGCCAC
This sequence comes from Steroidobacteraceae bacterium, assembly GCA_049513935.1. Taxonomy (GTDB): domain Bacteria; phylum Pseudomonadota; class Gammaproteobacteria; order Steroidobacterales; family Steroidobacteraceae; genus Bog-1198. Next base: position 5,280 of record JBEKVP010000073.1, on the reverse strand, counting down.
GTTGCCCGCAGGAACCACTGCATCTAAAACCGTACCTGGTCCGGGGCATAGGGGAATTCGGTCCGCACCGCCCGCCTGGGCGAAGATTCGATAATCAGGAAGCTCTTTGAAATCGAGATGCTGGTCTCGACGATTGCAAGGATGCTGACGCCTGGGTCCTGACGTCATCGTCGGCGTCCGCATCGAGCCCCGCATCGGCGACAGAAATCTGGCGAAGCTCCGTGTCGAGGTCGAGAGATCGGCATGCCGCCATGTAGATCAAGGCAGAGACCGGCAATCCGACCACGATGGCAATGTCGGCTCCGCCGAGGGCCCGCGCGATCGGACCCCGGTAGAGGCCGGTGCTGAAGAAGGGAATCATGGCGAGGAAGCCGCCGAAGTAGGCGATGAGCCCGCGCCAGCTCCAGCGGCGGTACATGCCATGAGGATTGAAGATCTCGCGCACCGAATAGTGGCCGCGCCGCACCAAATAGAAGTCAACCAGATTGATCGCCGTCCAGGGCGTGAACAAGTACAGGAGGATCGCGAGGAACTCACCGAACTCGGCTGCGAAATGCGGGGACGAGGCGAGCGCGATCGTGCTCGATACCGCGAGCAGCAAGATGAGGCTCCATAGTCTTAGACGGAACCCAGGCTTCAGCGGCCTCACCGAGTCGATGACGCTCAGCAGCGTGAGCGATGCGCTGTAGAACATGATCGTCGTGATGGTCACGAGTCCCAGAAGAGACAGGATCAAGAAGGAGGCGCCCGAATGGGGCCACACCACGTCGGCGGCCGAGCGAAGCGCATCCGACAGCTCGAGCGATGGAAAGAGACCCGCTGCGAAAGCGCCGATCAACATGGGCCAGACCCCCCCAGCGAAGGCGCCCGCGTATGTCCACCAGAACGAGGCGGCAACGCCGACATCTCGCGGCAGGTAGCGAGAGTAGTCAGAAACGCTGACTGACCAAGATACTTGATAGGCTGCGGATGCTAACAGCTGCGTCAAGAAAGGGATCATGCTGAAACGGTGGAGATCGAGCTGTTGTGGTGGTAGCTGCACGTGCGTGACCGCAATCGTCATGCCAGCGAACGCGACGAGGAGCAAATAAGCAAGCAGGCGTTGCGCCTTGTGGATGAGATCGTAGCCCACGATCGCGAGTGCCGTGGCGATGATACCGAAGATGAGCATCGTCGCCTCGCGACTGAAACGAGAGAGCGTCATCATCGAGTCCGCAGCGAGCACCTGATTGAACGCGCAATAGCCGACGAGCGAGATCAAGGCGACACACCAGACCAAAAGCGCGCCCAGGTAGCCAAACTGGGGCCGCGACTGGATCATCTGTGGCAAGCCGAGCTGCGGTCCTTGCGTCGAATGGAATGCCATGAAGAAGGTCCCGAAGGCGCACCCGAGCGCAATGGCGATCGCCATCCACGCAAAATTGCCGCCCAGCGAGACACCCACGAATCCGGTCGCGATGGTCGCAAGATGCGCGCCCCCCGTAAACCAGACAGGCCACAGATGCCAGAGTTTTCCGTGACGCTCACGGATCGGGACATAATCGATCGATCGATGCTCGATCAGCGGAGGTTTCGACACAGGATCACCGAAGATGCGTCAGAGGCGCGCGCGTATCCACTGGTGGAAGGAATGCACCATGTATTCCTCCGGCATCAGCACGCCGACGCGATGCGGCAGCGCGTGCAGGCCACGTTGGTTGATCTCGCAGGCGCGGGCATCCTCACTCATCACGAGATCCGCGAAATCGACGACCTTTCGCAAGTCGAAGCCTTCGCTCGCAAGTGCCGTCGGTGCGAACAAGTATTCGGCTCTAAGCTCCATCCGCTCGGGTCCGAGTGGCAACAGTCGAACGGTCCGCACGTAGTCAATGTGCGCGGCGATGAATACGCTCGGCAGGCTCGTGAGGTAGACCTGTCCTAGTTTGCGATCCTGTTCCGAAAGCGTTGGAAAGATGGGCGCACTCAATCGGCCGTCCGTGGACCACGATTCCGCCCCCGCCCGAAGCCCCCCTCGGTAGAGCGGGTTTTCATCCTCCGCATGCGCCCTCCAGTTGGGATCGTCGCGCTCACGAATGTACCCGCGACCGAAGAGCGGCACGAGCTGGCAGAGCTTCGGATGGATGCCGGGGCAATGCAGACATTCGCTGAAATTCTCCCAGAACACCTTCCAGTTGCACTCGATGGTCTTGATATCGACATGCGCGACCACGAGCTCCTCGAGCGGCCAGCGTTCGAGCCGAGTCATCTTGAAGTCGAAGGACTCTTCGAGCGTCGGCGGGTTGTCGGCGAGCGAGACGAAGATGAAGCCTCGCCACTCCCGGACGTTGACTTGATAGAGGGAGTACTCGTGCGCCGCAAAGCCCGTCGGGATGCTTTTCGAGGAGGTGCGCAGAAGGTCTCCTTTGAGGCTGTAAACCCAGGCGTGATAAGGACACACGATGCTCGAGGTCCGCATGACGCCGCGACGCTCGAGGCAGAGCTCCGCACCCCGGTGCCGGCACGTGTTATGAAATCCGCGGAGCGTTCCTTCATCGTCGCGTACCAAGAGGATCTGCTGACCGGCCAACGAGAAGTTGAGGTACGCCCGGCGTTCGCCGACTTCGCTCGAGCGCGCCACGTAAATCCAGCTCTTTCGCCAGATGCGCGAGAGCTCGAGCTCATGGTGCTTCGGATCGAAGTACCAGTTCGCAGGTAGCCCTTCCTTGACCTCTTCGAGGCCGTTGTACAGGACGGACGGCGATTCGGATGTGAGTGGCGCGGACATAATTCCCCCGGGACCAGAATCTCGAAGACTCGATGCAGTCTACCGGATCGCGCGCACGAGCTAACGGGATTCGTTGCTGCGACCGAGCGCTCGGGCGCCGTTGATCGTATACGTCGAGGACTTCCAAGATGTCGATTCGCTGCCAGGGACTGCGGCGGAAGCCTCGGCTTCGCGCGGGTCAAGGCGAAGTCCGTGTTCACGAAGGGTTGCGGGTGCGCGCATCCACGAGCACGAGATCGGCCGGCGGGCTCTCGGCAGCCGCTCGAGCGATGAGCGCCGCCGTGGCCGTGGCGACCATGAGGCAGAGCCCGGTGGCTCTGCCCATCGGGCGATCGCGGAGCCGCATGCTAGAAGCGCTGCCGGTATTGAATACCCGCATTGAAAGGCTGCAGCGTCACCACTCGGGGATCGATCGGCGCATCCGCAGCAAGGCTCGTGTGCGCCACGTAGCCGGCGGGGTTGATGTCCCCGAGGTTCGGATGCTGGTTCGTGATGTTGGCCGCGTAGATGGATAATTCGGACTTGTTAAAGCGCACCCCGAAGCTGCCGTTGACCAGTGTGTAGCCCGCGCGCACGAGCGGATACCCGAGCGAGGCGGTGTAAGAGTCGCTCGAGCCGGTATGGTTCACATCTCCGGTGATGAAGCCCACGTAGTCTCCCGTGATCGGGTGCGTGATCGTGGCGCTGAAATTCTCGGTCGCCTCCGGTATCTGCGCAACCCGCGATCCGACGGGCGGCAGAATCGCCAGACCCTGCTCGGTGATGCGTGCATCGACATAGCCGATACCCGCGCGCACCTCGAGAAAGTCGAGCGGACGTCCGGTGAGTTCGAGCTCGCCGCCGCGCGAGCGCGCCGCCCCTTCATTCTCGGTGATGCCGAGAAAGCAGACCGGTACGGTGAAATGCTGCTGAATATCGGCCCACTTCATCTCGAACAAGGCGCCGGAGAGCACCAGGTGTCCATCCGCGAACTGCGATTTTCCGCCGACCTCGTAGTTCCACACGGTGTCGGGCTTGTAGCGAGTCGGCTCGTAGGGCTCGACGCCGAGCTGAGTCAAGATGCTTCCGCACTCGGGGATGAGCGCCTGGCCGAGGCCGCCCGCGCGGAAGCCCTTGGCTGCCGATACATAGGCCATGTTGTTCGGATCGAACTTGTACGCGATCGCGCCCTTGGGCGAGATACCATGCTCGCTCGCGGTGCCGAGATTATTCGCGATGTAAGCCTCATCGAGCGCGCCCGCGTCGACGCTGGTTTCCGACTGTCGTTCTTTGAAGTAGCGCATCCCCACGGTGAAATTCAAGCGCTCCCAATCGTAGTAGAGCTCACCGAAGCCGGCTTCGTCGAGCTTGTTCAATGGATATTGCGAGTACCACGCCACATTGCTGCCGTACGTCGGGCAAGTCGTGCCGCCGTTCGGACAGTACCCCGGGAAGCTCGTCAACGCCGATATGCCCGGGATGGAATTGCCGTTGTCCACCTCGTTCGAGAACTGTTGCGAGATGTAAAATCCGACGATTCCGCTTAAGCCATGCCAGGTGTCGAACGAGACGCGCGTCTCGTTGGTCTCGCTGCGTTGCGGAAGGCTCTCGTTCCACGGAGACGCTGTATTGGCCGGCAGGGTTCCCAAGCCAAAATTGGCGAACGCCCATTGCGTGCCCTCGGAGGCATCCTCGGTGTTCAAGATGTCCCGATCGAAATAGCTGGTCGAGGAGACGACCGTGAACCCCGGGCCCTTATAATTGATCGTGAGCGAGGGTAGCGTCCAGTGGTCGGAAGAGCCTTCCTGGATGTTTGCCACTTGATTCATGATGAGCGATGTGACCGCAAATCCCGGCAAGGGTGCGTACGGGGCAGGCCACCCGTGGTCCTCGGTCATCTGATACATGACGCGTGCGGTGATGCTAAGTTGATCGGTCGGCTTCCAGAGAAGCGACAGGGAGCCACCGTAGGAGAACGTCGCGCCCTGGTTGTTCTCGTAGGCAAGGGAGCCGTTCGCCTGCGGAAAGGTGCGGGTGATGAAGCCTGCCGTATGGTCGATGAACCCGACGATTCGGGCCGTGAGGACATCGCTGATCAAAGCTTGGCTTCCTGCGAAATCGACCCCGTAATCGGCGCTTCCGCCGCCCGAGGTCGCGCCCATGCGCGCAGAAAAATGAATGTTGGGATCGGTCGGCGACGGCTCGACGGTGATGATCCGCAGGTTTCCGCCGAGCGATCCCTGCCCGAACAAGGTGCCTTGCGGGCCCTTCAGGATCTCGATGCGCGCGATGTCGACCACGCGTGGGTCGATGGTGTCGGGCACGGGGGTATCGTCGATGTAGACACCGACCGTGCCTTCGCCGGAAATGCCGCGGATCGCGGGCGTGCGTGTACCACCGTAGCTGAGCTCGCCCGTGCCGTAGGAGAACGACAGGTTTGGCGTCTGCGTCGCGTAGTCGTCGAAGGAGCGGATGTTGAGCCGCTCGAGCGACTGCTCCGTGAAGGCGGTAACGCTGATGGGAACATCGGCCAAGGT
>JBEKVP010000072.1:0-8622 GCA_049513935.1 Steroidobacteraceae bacterium | reverse complement strand
GAGTGGCGCGCTCCAGAACCTCCGGCGATGCGTGCGCCTCGAGCGCTAGCCAGCGCGAGTTGAAGTGCCGGAAGGAGGGCTCGTAAATCGCCTCGTAGACACGGTGGCTGTGCCGCTCGAGCGACTCGCAGGCCGCAATGATATCGTGCTCGGTCTGCGCACTCTGCCGCTCATCGCTGCGCAGCGCCTCGCACTTCTGCTTGATTATCTTGTAAACGCTCTTGTCCTTGCCGCGCAGTTGTCGCAGCAGCTGCCTGAGCTCCGCCGGATCGGAGATGCTCTGCGCCGCGAGCTGCCGCAAGCGGCTCGAGGAGCCCTCCAGGACGAGCCTCGCGACTTTCCGCGGATCCCCGACCAAGGCGAGCGCGCGCGGCAGGTGATCGGGATTGCTGCTGTACCCCGCCACGGACAGCACGGCGGGGATGTTGCCCGTCGGCGCGCAGAGCTCGGCGAAATCGATGGCCCCGGCGTCGATTAGCTGCGCCACGCGCTGCTGCGCGATGCGCACGAGGCTTGCGGGAACGGCGGACGAGGCGCCGGCGCTCAAACCCGCGAGCATCCTCAAGCACTCGCCGTGCTCGAGCTTGCGGATGGCCGCCGCGCGCAGCGCTTCTTCCCCGTCGCCCAACGCCGTGGACGCGATCAGCTCCGGCGAGGCCGAATCGAGCGCCGCGAGCGGATCCGTCGGAACCGGCTGCTTTGGTGGCTCTCGGCGAAGAATACGAGACAACGGCCTCGCGATGTGCTTGAACCGCATGGACTTAAGGTGCCTTTGCTCAGGGAAACCAGCGCGAAATTATATCGACGCCGCGCGCACCCGGGGCAGAATTGGCGTCGCTCGAGTGCTCTTGTGCTACCACGGCGCCGGCTTGTAGTCCTTCAGAAACTGCCCCCACACGTGGGCACCCGTGAGTCGGCCGGCGAAAATCGGGTCGACGATGCGCGCGGCGCCGTCGATGATGTCGAGAGGCGGAGCGAAGCCGAGCTCGGCCTTGCGGGCCGCATGCAGGGCGGGATCCTCATCGGTCACCCATCCGGTGTCGACGGCGTTCATGTGAATGCCGTCCTTCACGAAGTCCGGCGCGCTGGTCCGGGTCATCATGTTGAGCGCGGCTTTCGCCATGTTGGTGTGCGGGTGCTTGTCGGTCTTGGTGGTGCGATAGAACTGACCTTCCATGGCGCTGACATTGACGACGTGCTTGTGACGCTCGGACATTCGCAGCATGAGCGGCTTCAGACGGGCGGTGAGAATGTAGGGCGCGATGGCGTTTACCAACTGTACCTCCAGGAGCTCGGGCGTCTCGACCTCGTGCAGGCGCAGCCGCCAGCTGTTGACCTCGCGCAGGTCGACCTGTTGTCCATCCTCATCGTAGCGGCCCGCGGGGAACAGCGCCTCACCGCCGCGAAAGTCCTCGTCGATATAACGCCGCTGCGAGAGCGCCGCGCTGCGCAGAAGCCCCTCGCCCCGACGATGCGCGACCGACTCGACGAGGGTGCCGGCGCCGTGCGCCTGCGAGACCTCGAGAGTGCGCCGCAGCTCCTCGTGATTCGCGAGCGGCCCGCGCCATGTCTCGGGAAGCGCGGCGGTGGATTGGGCTTCCTTGGCAAGCAGGTGTTGGAAGAACCCGGCCGGCCGACGTACGGTCTGACACGCATTGTTGAGAATGTGGTCGAGGCGCGGCAGCCGCTCGGTGAGGAACCCGGTGAAGATCTCGACGCTCGGCGCATGCCGCAGGTCGAGGCCGTAAATCTGCAGGCGATCGCGGAAACCCGCAAAATCGGGCTCCATCGAGTAGCGCTCGGCCGCGTCGATGGGAAAGCGAGTGGTGAGAATGACATGCGCGCCGGCCCGTAGAAGTTTCAGAGCCGCGTGAAAGCCGATCTTGACCCGACCGCCGGTGACGAGCGCGTAGTGGCCCGCGAGATCCGCGGTTTGCTCCCGCTTGGCATAATTGAAGTCGCCGCACGCAATGCACAGCGAGTCATAGTAGCGATGCGCCTTCACGAAGGGCTGCTTGCAGACGTAGCAGGCGCGCTCCCGGCGGAACTCGCGGCGATCGTCGAAGTCCTCAGGTTTCGGCGGCTCGAGCCAGAGCGGCGCGTACAGGGCGGCGCGGCGCTGGATACGCAGGCCGGTTTGCTCGACGACCTCGCGGTCGTGTTGCTTCGCGGCCTCGCGTTCGGCGCGCCGAAACGCTTTCGCCATTTGCACGAGATCCCGGCGCTCGGGCTTCGAGACGAGGCCGGCGAGCGTCAGCAGTTCCCGGCGCTGGTTCTGCGCCAGGCGCGTCAGGTGCGAGCGATCAGCCTCGATGGCACGCAGCACCCGCACGCATGCGCGCACATCGTCGTCGGAGAGGGCAGCGTTCGTAGGGTTCATGGGCTCAGTCCTGTGCGCCGGCGCCAACCGCGACCCAGGCGAGATCAGCGTTCGACACCGAATCGATCTTGAAGTTCTTGGCGGCGGCCGCCATGCGGGTGAGCGCCTCGGCGAGGGGCATGGGAGGCTTGGCATCGCCTTTCTTCGATTTGTGAAAACGCACGGGATTGATGCGCGCGACGACGTAATTGCGCAGGTACGGCGACTTGAAGCCGCGGGTCTGCAGCGTTTGAATGATGCGCTTCGTCTGCGCGTCGATTTGCAGCAGGCGCGATGCGAAACCCTCGCGTTCGCGCAAACTCGCGGCGAGCGAGCGCTCGCTGAAGCGGTCCACTTTCTTCAGAAAGGAACTGTACGCGCCGCCGGCGAAGCGCGACGATTTCTCATAGACGATGCCGAGCGTGAGTAGATCGGCGGCCTCGAACTCTGCGAGGTACTGCGCCTCCTTGGCAGCGGGGTGGCGTTTCGCGAGGCTGCGGGCCATGCGAATGACCTCGAGGCTTCGATCGCGCAGGTTGTGGGCCTTTTCGGTGTTGAGGGCGAGGATGCGATAGGCCAGCGTCTCATCCGGGGAAATGAGCGCGGTGATCTGCTTCAGCCCCAGAACCTTGCCGGCGGCCAAGCGGTGACGGCCATTGGGCGTCCACAATCGGCCATCTTCGCCGCGCACCACGATCAACGGATCGAGGAAAGCCGCGGCCTCGTCGATTTTGAGCGCCAGCCGTTTCGCATGGGTCGGCGATAGATCGCGCTGAAACGGGGTCGGCTGAACGGCGCTCAGAGGCAACGTGGCGAGCACGAGCGGGCGTCCTCCCAGGGGATCCCGGTAGCCCCCGATGAGGGCCCCGCCGGCACTTCGTACCAAGGCGACGACCTCCGCGACCTCCGCGCTGTCGAGCGTAATCGCGACGTCGGCGGCGTCCAATCCGCGCGCGTTGGCGCGCGGCGCGAGTTTCCCCGCGCCGCGCCTGGGTCGCGCCGAGGTGCGGGCGCGGGTGGTTTTCGGCTTGGCTTTTGCGGTTCCCATGAGACGAGGCGCTCCTTCGGCCGGGCGGCGTTCGATGGCGGACAGTTTAAGGTAACCTCACGCAAATGCTCGATGTTGCGCGCCGCCGGTTCCTGCTCGGGGTATTCGTCGTTTCCGGGTTCACCGGACTGATTTACGAGTCCATTTGGTCGCATTACCTCAAGCTCTTCCTGGGCCATGCCGCCTATGCGCAATCGTTGGTGCTCGCGATCTTCATGGGTGGAATGGCGCTCGGATCCTGGGCCATCGCGCGCTATTCGTTGCGAATCAGGCGGCTCCTGGGGGCCTACGTCTGGGTCGAGGGGATCATCGGCGCATTGGGCGTTTTTTTTCACCCGGTCTTCGTCGCTGCCTACAACTTCTCGTTTGCCAAGGCTCTGCCGGCGCTTCCCTCGGCGTTCTGGATACACGCCTACAAATGGTCCTTGGGCGCCCTGCTGATCTTCCCTCAGTCCGTGCTTCTCGGGATGACCTTTCCGCTGATCAGCGGCGGGCTGATCCGCCGCTGGCCCGCTCGACCCGGCGAGACGCTGGCGACCCTTTACTTCACCAACAGCCTGGGGGCCGCGACCGGAGTACTCATCAGCGGATTCGTCTTGATTGAGGCGGTCGGCCTGCCCGGCACCATTCGGATTGCCGGGATCCTCAACATCGCACTGGCGCTGGCCGTCTGGGCGGCGGTACGCGGGCAGGCGGAGCCCGATCCGGCGCCGCGCGCCGCAGGCGGTGCGTCGTTGAGCGAGGACGCATTGAGCGAGGACGCATTGAGCGGGGACGCGTTGAGCGGGGACGCGTTGAGCGGGGACGCGTTGAGCCGATGGTTCACGGTCGCCGCATTCCTCGCCGGTGCTGCGTCATTCATGTACGAACTCGGGTGGATTCGGATGCTGAGCCTGGTGCTCGGGAGCTCGACCCATGCGTTCGAATTGATGCTGAGTGCGTTCATCTTCGGCTTGGCCTTCGGCGGCTTGTATGTGCGACGCCGCATTGAGCGCATGAGGGACCCGGTGTCTTACGTCGCTTGCATCATGGTCGCGATGGGGGCCTTGGCGGCGCTTACCTTGCCGTCCTACAAGCTGACGTTCGATGCCATGGCGTGGTTTCTGCGGACCTATCCGCACACCGCCAACGGCTATGTGGGCTTCAATCTGCTCAGCCAATTGATCGCCGCACTCATCATGATTCCCACGACCTTTTGCGCGGGCATGACGTTGCCGCTTTTGACCCGGGAGCTCATGCGCCGCGGCACCGGTGAACGGGCCATCGGCACGATCTATTCGGCCAATACCTTCGGCGCGATCGTGGGCGTGCTGCTGACGATTCACCTCTTGATGCCGCGCATCGGAATCAAAGGCGTGATTCTCGGCGGCGCGGCCATACACATCGCGTTGGGGCTTTCGCGCCTTCTCGCCGGACGTCCTTATCCGGCGCCCGCTGCGAGGGTCGCGATGGCGCTGTGCATGGGGGTGTTCGGCCTGGTCGCGTTCATCGTCAAATTGGATCCGTTGCGTATGACCTCCGGGGTGTACCGCACGGGATCCGCGACGCTCCCGGGCGGCGCGGCCGTGACCTATCTGCGGGACGGAAAAACCGCCACGATCAGTCTGGTCGAGCAAGCCGGAACAGTGACGATTGCCACCAACGGCAAGCCGGACGCCGGTATACAAATGGGCGCGGGGGAGCCAACGGTTGATGAAAGCACCATGGTGCTGGCCGCCGCCATTCCGCTCAGCATGCAGCCGCGTGCGGCGCGCGTCGCCAACATCGGCTTCGGATCGGGACTGACGACCCATACGCTGCTCGCGAGCGGATTGGTCAAGCGCCTCGACTCGATCGAGATCGAGCCGTTCATGGTCGAGGCGGCGCGCCAGGGCTTCGGCGCTCGCATCAACGACGTGTTCCAGGATCCGCGCAGCCATGTCGTGTACGAGGATGCGAAGACGTTCTTCGCAAGCTCGCGCGAGCCGTACGATCTGATCGTTTCCGAGCCTTCCAATCCGTGGGTGAGCGGAGTCGCAACGCTCTTTTCGGACGAGTTCTACGGTCGAATCACGCACTATCTCACGGCCGATGGATACTTCGCGCAATGGATGCAGGTCTATGAAACGAACATCGGAATCCTCGCATCGGTCATCAAGGCGCTCGCCCCGCACTTCGGCGCATACGCGCTCTACAACGTCGACGATCTGGATGTTCTGATCATTGCGACGCGCGCCCCGGATTTGCGCACACCCGACGAGCGGCTGATCCAATCGCCCGAGCTGCGCGCCGAGCTGGCGCGGATCGGCGTTCAATCGGTTGCCGACTTCGAGTCGCGGAAGATCGGCGACAGCCGCACCATCGGTCCGCTGCTCGCATCATTGCCGGTGCCGCCGAATTCCGACTTCCATCCGTTCGTGGATCTGAATGCGCCGCGCTTGCGCTACCTGCGGGACAATGCGAAAGAGCTTCCGGCGCTCACCGTCTTGCCGATTCCGTTCCTGGAATTGCTCGACGGAACGGCGTCGCGCGGCGCCACTCTCGAACCCTCGGTCAACAGCGCCGTGGTTCGCGATCGTCTCGTGCTGCGGGCGCTCGACATCCGCCAGGCGGTGCTGAGCGGGAGCCTCAATGCCTTGGATCCAGCCACGGCGAGATATCTGTGGCTCATCGGCGCGAGAGGCGAGCTCTGCGACGCGCCGCCGACGCGGCTTGCCTGGCAGGAAGCGGTCAGGAACATCAGCGACGATACCGCGGCCTATCTGAACCCCGCCGAACTCGAGGTCATCTGGAATCAGGTGGTGTCGAGCCCTTGTTATCGCGAGGCGAGCGGAGAGAGCAAGGCCTGGGTGGACTTGTGGGCTGCCATCGCGCGGCGCGACTCGGCCCGAATCGTGGCGCTCGGAACGGACCTGCTCGCGCCGCAGTCATCCAATTCGGACAGCGAGCTTGCCTACCTCACGACCATCACCGCGGCCGCTGATGTCAGGATGGGGGAGGGCGGGCAAGCCCGGAGACTCTTGCAAGCACAGTGGGGACGGTTCAATCACGCCGGGCAGTTCGACTTCGCGCTGCGTGAACTCAGGGCGCTCACTCTCACCGCCCCCAATAGCCAAACCAGTAGGTGATCCCGATTCGATAAATGTTGGCGGTGAAGCCGTCGTGAATGTTATCGAACGAGATCCCCGAGAAAGCCGCGCACGCAGCCACTGGCCCTGAACACGCCGCGGTCGTGCTGGATCCCTTACCGAGATTCGCGTGGAGGTATTCCAAGGAGATTGACCAGGGGCCATTCAGTCCGATTTCGGTCCCTGCGCCAGCCGCCCAGCCGACCGAGGAGAAATTCCTTCCGCCGTCGAATGAAACGGTGGGCTTCGTCGCTTTCGCCGGTGTGAAGCTGAGCACGCTGTCATGCGCTCCGCTGGCAATGAGCGCACCTGCCCGCAGGTACGGTAGAAAAAGGTCTCCTGCATATCCAATTCGCGGCCCAATGACCGCAAAGCCGTTCGGATTTTGTCTACCGGAAGAAACATAAGTGCCCGGCGGCGGCGACTCGCCGGAATATTTAACCGATTGCGTAGCACTCTTGCTGGCAGCAGCGTCGAGATCTACGCCTAAGCCCCAAGCGAGACGTTTGTATTGAAAATTATCTCCGAGCTGCACACCGCCAACAAAGTGGCCGCCTCCGGCACAGGTTTGATTGGAGAGCACGGTGTCGCTGCCAGAATCGATGCCGGCGCCGTTCGGTGTCCATGCGCTGCATGTATTGCCCGATGCATCGCCCATATTCACACCAAAGTAGGCGCTATCCCAAGGCGTCTCGCTCTGCGCAAATGCCCCGCCTGAAATGGTCAGCAGCAAAAGGAAAATCGTATTGCGGGTTCTATATCCGGCACGCTTCATGTGCGCTTCAGCCGCCATACGATTGCTCGGCCTTGATCACCATGGCCTGGGCGTACTGCGGTGAGGGGATTTTGTCGACCGGTACGCGGTGGATCAGGGGCAGAAAATGCCTGTGATGCCGGCGATACTTCTCCTCCCACATTTTGTGGTAACCATAGGCACCATTCCAGTAAGGGCCACTGGCGTGATAGACGTACGCTTTCTTGAGAATGCCGGCGAAATAACCGCGCTTTGACAACCTGCGGATGTATTTGCCGTCTTCCGCCGGGAATGGCTTGTAGGGCTGAAATATAAATCCACTCAATACGTTGGAAATTCACCACTGCCGTGGAACCTTCGGTCGTGCTCGGACGACATGCAGTGTGCAAACTCCGTACCAACGGGTGAAGTCGCAGTCAAATGCACGCTTGGCTCATCAATCGGCTGAACAGGAACGAACGGGAAGTGGAGGAGTGTGCACAACAGTGGACAGTTGTCTCCAATGGCAACCGTCTCAACCGGTCAAATCAGGAGAACCAGTCTTTTTTGGCAATGCCGAGCACTGCCAGCCGTCGGTGCAGATAACTCCGACCGACGCCGAGTTCGACCGCTGATTGGCTGATGTTGCCGAGATTGCGCCTCAGCGTGCCTAGAATGAACTCGCGCTCCGCCCTGTCCCGAAATTCCCGCAGCGCCGATCCGGCGTGACGGTTGGCGGTCAGATCATTGACGGCCAGAATCTCCTCCGGAATATCGAGCAACGAAACCCGCTCCCCGCTCATGGTAATGACGCGCTCGATGACATTCTGCAGCTCGCGCACGTTTCCGGGCCAATGGTAGCGCTTCAACTCCGTCAGGACTTCGTCGTCGATCGGCTTGTCCTTGATATTGCTCTTCTGGCACACACGATGAGCGAAGAACTGCGCGAGCAAAGGTATGTCCTCGGGTCTCTCCCTGAGGCTGGCGACCCGAATGGGGACGACATTCAGACGGTAATACAGGTCCTCCCGGAATAGACCCGCGGCAACCTGCTCCTTGAGATCCTTGTGCGTGCCCGAAAGCACGCGTACGTCCACCGTGATCGGTTCCTCGGAACCGACCTTTTGCATCTCTCCGCTCTGGACCACCCGCAGGATCTTCGCCTGAGCACCCAGCGAAAGATCGGCGACCTCGTCGAGAAACAGGGTACCCCGATTCGCCACCTCGAAAAGCCCACGCTTACCGGCGATCGCGCCGGTGAAGGAGCCCTTCACATATCCGAACAATTCGCTTTCGATGAGATTCTCGGGAATCGCCGAGCAGTTGACCTTGACGAAAGGCATCTCCCGACGCTCGCTGTGCGCATGGATGGCAT
>JBEKVP010000071.1:0-8648 GCA_049513935.1 Steroidobacteraceae bacterium | reverse complement strand
GACGGATACGTCGCGCTCGCCGATCCGCACGGCGACCCGAAGACGCTCAGCGCTTATCTCGACGCGCGCAATCTGCCCGGGGTTTGAACGGGCTGGCAAAGGCGGTAGCGATTTACCAATGCCCGCCCCGGGTCATGCGACCGCACGGCCGCGAACCAGCCGCCCGGGCAATGCGCCGGTGGCGCGACCGTCGCGCCGTGTCACCACCCCGCTCACGATGGTGGCGCAGTATCCTTCCGCGTCCTGGACCAATCGCCTCCTGCCGCCCGGGAGGTCCGAGGCGGCCCGGGGGGCGAGCAGCCGCAACCGCTCGTGGTCAATGAGGTTGAGGTCGGCTTTCAAACCGACGGCGATGCGCCCACGGTCATGCAACCCCATGAGGTTTGCAGTGTTCGCGGCGAGCGCCTTGACCGCCCAGGGCAAGCTCACCCGCTCACCGTCCCGGTCTCGCGTCCAGTGCGTGAGCAGCGTGGTCGCGTAGCTCGCGTCGCAGATCAATCCATAATGCGCGCCACCGTCGCCGAGCCCGATGACACTGTTCGGGTCGCGCATCATCGCCAACGCGGCGTCGAGGTTATGCTCGCAATAATTGGCGAACGGCACGAATAGCAGGGCATGGCCGTCCTCTTCCAACAGCGCTTCGTACGCGAATTCGCACGCCTCGACGCCGCGCCGCTCAGCCATCGCCGCAATGCTGCTGCCGGGATCGGGCTCGTAGTTCGGTTCGCGATCCATCGGGAAAATGTTGCGGAAGTCGCGCATCAGCAGATACATGGGGTTGGCGGCATCGGCGGGTTGCTCTTCGAGCAAGCGGGCTTTGAGCGCCGGATCGCGCATCGCGGCGACCCGCTCTGCGAGCGGCAGAAGCGCCAGGGGCGCATAGCTCGGACACAGGCTGAACGGATTGACCGAGGTATCGAGCCCGCCGATCACCGCCATCGGCCTGGGGAAAACCTGCGCCACGAGCCGAGTGCCTTCCTTCAAGTTGCTGCGGCCCATGATGTCCAGGGTCTTTCGCCAACCGGTCACATCCCGCAACCACTGGGCGAGCGAATACGTGACCGGCCGGCCGGAGACCTGCGCCATTCGAATCAGTAGTCGAACGTCGAGGTCATAGTCGCTCGAATCGAGGTTGGGGATCATCTGAACGATACCGTGTCCCGAACGGCCCACGGCGCCGGCGATGCCGGCCAGCTCCTCGGCGTCGGCTCGGAAGCTCGGAATGAATTCACCGTCGCCCCGACGGTGGACCAGGGTACGCGAGGTCGAGAAGCCCACCGCGCCCGCAGCCATCGCCTCCTCGACCAGCGCGTTCATGCGCTGCATGTCGGAATCGGTGGCCGGTTCCCGATCCAGCGCGCGCTGGCCCATCACATACACCCGCAGCGGCGAGTGCGGCAGATAGGCGGCGACATCCGCATCCCAACGCCGTGCGGCGAGCGCGTCGAGATAGTCGGGAAACGACTCCCAGTTCCACGGCAGGCCTTCGGCCATCACTGCCTCGGGGATGTCTTCCACGCCTTGCATAACGTTGATGAGCGCGGCGCGGTCCCGAGCCCGGCACGGGGCGAAGCCGACGCCGCAATTTCCGACAACCACCGTCGTCACGCCGTGGCTCACGGAAGGAACAAGCGTATTCGACCAGGTGACCTGTCCGTCGTAGTGGGTGTGCAGATCGACGAAGCCGGGCGTTACGCAGAGTCCTGCGGCATCCAACTCTTCGCGGCCCCGGACCTTGAGGTTGCCGATGGCGTCGATACGCTCGCCAACGATCGCGACATCGCCGCGAAATGGATCACCCCCGCTACCGTCGACAATCGTTCCATTGCGAATGATGAGATCGGGGGCCGCCATCACAACAAGCTATGACGATCGGGACGCCGCCTCAAGGGCCGTTTTGGCCCGACGGCCGGCTTACGACAATCTGGCTTGCTCGCAACACCCCCCGAGGTGCGCGCGAGCGGACCTTCAAGGAGCGGCGCCCTTCGCGATCGCGCCGCCTTTCGCGATCGCGCCGCCTTTCGCGATCGCGCCGCCTTTCGCGATCGCGCCGCCCTTCGCGACCACGCCGCCTTTCATCACGAACGAAACGCGCTCGACCGCGCTGATGTCCTCGAGCGGGGAGACGGGCACCGCGATGATGTCGGCATAGTAACCGGGCTTGAGCGCGCCGATTTGGCCACCCCACCCCAAGAGCCGGGCGCCGTTGATCAGGTCGGCCTGCAGCACCGCGAGGGGCTTCATGCCGTACTTCGCCATCAGCGTGAGCTCGCGCGCCTGCGTGCCGTGCGGAAAGGGTCCGACATCGGATCCCACCGCGAAGGGAATGCCCGCCGCGAGCTGACGTTTGAACTCCTTGACCTTGTACTCGAACAGCGGCCGCTCGTCGCGCTGCGCAGGGTCCGCAGGGGGCTTGGCGAAATACTCGAAGATCGTGAGCGTGGGAACGGCGGGAATGTTCTTCGCCTTCATGATCCGCATGGTCTCCTCGCTCAACTGGGTCGCGTGGTCGATCGAGTCCACACCGGCCTGCGCTGCGTACAGCGTGCCCGGCTCCCCCGTCGCGTGGACCGCGACTTTAGCGCCGAGGCGCGCGGCCTCCTCGACCGCGGCGTTCAATTCGGCGGCGGTGTACTGATACGGCGTGTGTGGGACGCCGTCGCGCATGGTGTCCGGCCCCGTCTCATAGATCTTGGCGAAGTCCGAGCCTTCTTTGTGCTGCTCGCGCATCACGGCGATGAGTTGCTCGGCGTTGTTCGCGTACGTGGCGTTCGACAGAACGTGCTGCGCCGGGTTGAAGCCGATCGCATCCTCGTGGCCTCCGAGGATGTCGATGGCGTTCCCGCTGATGCGCAGGCGCGGCCCCGGGATGAGACCGGCATCGATCGCATCGCGCACGGCGGTGTCGGCGGAACCGGCGCCTTCGGTGCCCATATCGCGCTCGGCCGTGAAACCGGCCAGAAGATCCGCGCGGGCCGCGAGGATGGCGCGGACGGTGCGCGCCGCGACCGATTCCTGGACGGTCTGCAGATCCTCGGCGCCAGGATGCAAGAACAGGTGCACGTGCGCGTCGATGAGGCCGGGCAGCAACGTGCTGCCGCCGAGATCGATCACCTCTGCCCCGGCCGGCCGCGGTACCGTGGGGCCGGCCGCCGCGATGCGCTCGCCTTCGATGAGCACTTCACCGGGAGTCACGAGACGTCCGGTGTCGACCTCGAGGAGGTGCGCGGCGTGCAGAACGATCGGATGACTCGATTCGGCGGCCGGCGCGCCGGCCGCGGGCGCCTCGGCCGCGGAGGCCGCTCCGAGGCCCACCGTCAGAAGCAGCGCGCCAAGCGCCGCATGTCGCATGTTCATTCCCGCACCTCGCACGGCCGCAGCCGCCCCCCAGTTCGTTACATATTAGCGAACTGGGCGGCGGCTTAACCCCTTCTCGGCGCCTGCGTCGTTTCAAGGAGGGAGTTCACCACCATAGGAGCCGACCGACATGAGCAGAATGGGAGCCTTCCTCGCTATGAGCCTCGCCCTGACGGGCGCTTGCGGCGCGCAGTCTTTGGGCAGTATCGCCGAGGTCAGCATCATCGACCGCGACACCGGCGTCGTCTTGAGCCCGCATTATTACCGCGGCGAGTATTGGGTGGCTGGTCGACCGGGCGCCAAATACGCCATCGAGGTTCGCAACCGCCTCGGCGAGCGCCTGCTCGCGGTCACCTCGGTGGATGGAGTCAACGTGCTCTCGGGCGCAACCGCGGCCTTCGACCAGGCCGGTTACGTATTCGACCCCGGCGAGCGCTACGAGATCACCGGCTGGCGCAAGAGCGACGCCGAGGTCGCGGCCTTCACCTTCACCGAGTCTCCGAATTCGTATGCCGAGCGCACCGGACGCCCGGCCAACGTGGGCGTGATCGGCGTCGCGCTGTTTCGGGAGCGTCGGCCGCCGACGGTCTGGGTACCGCCGCGCCCGCCGGTGCTCACCGAGGCGCCGATCGCGCGCGAGCGCGAGGGTGTGACGCGCGCCCCTTCGGCGGCCTTGGGCCTGTCCGGCACGCCGGCGCAATCCGCGCCTGCGCCGAGCTCCCCCTCGGACCAGGCCGCGGCGCCGCTTGCCGGCGTCGCCCCCTATGCGATCCCGGCACCTCAGGCGAAGCTCGGCACCGGACACGGAGAGCGCGAGTACTCGTACGTCAACCACACGGAATTCGCGCGGCTGCAGCCGCAGCCGAACGAGATCATCCGCATCCGCTACGACAGCCTCCAGAATCTGCTCGCCATGGGGATCGTGAAGCGCCCGCGGCCGCTGCCCCCGACGATGAACCCGTTCCCTGCCTCGCCGGAGCAGCAATACGTTCCCGACCCGCCGGGCTGAGCACGGCGCGGGCTGCCATAATGAGATGAATGAGCGATGCGGGCGAGACTGACCAATCCTTGATGATGCGCTACGCCCGCGGCGAGGCCGAGGCATTCGAAGTACTTTATCGGCGGCATGAGATGCGCACCTGGCGCTACCTGGAGCGCACCGTGGGCAATCGAGCGACGGCGGACGAGCTGATGCAGGAGGTCTGGTTCGCCGTCGCTCGGGAAGCCCCGAACTACCGAGCCACCGCGCGATTCACCACCTGGCTCTTCACCATCGCGCACAACCGCATGATCGACTGGATGCGAACGAATCGGCCGCAGGCGAGCCTCGAGACCTTGGGTTACGAGTCAGGATCGGTGATCCGGCAGCTCACCGCCAACCCGAGCGCAGGCCCGCTCGCAGCGGCGCTCGCGCAAGAGGAATCGGCTGTGCTCGCCGAAGCCCTCGCGCAGCTCCCCGCCGAGCAGCGCGATGCTCTTCTGATGCAGATCGAAGGCGAGCTCGGAGTTGAGGAGATCGCGGCCATCAGCGGCGTCAGTTTCGAGACGGCCAAGAGCCGCTTGCGCTACGCACGGATCAAGCTGCGGGAAGTGCTGAAGGAGTTCGCGTGAACGAGCCACCGCCGAACGAAAAGGATGACCTCGACGAGCAGTATCGCCGCGCGTCCGCCCGGGATGCGAGCCGGCCGAGCGAGTCGGTGCGGCGCGCGGTGCTGCGCCATGCCGCCGAGCTCGCCGCGCAGCGCCGTCCGCGCGAGCTCGCCCCCGCGAAGATCGATCTCAAGCAGCCGGCCGCGAATGAGGCGCGCTGGCGGCCCGCGGCCTACGGCGGTCTCGCCGCCGCGGCGCTCGTGGGGTTGCTGATCGCGCCGCATTTCCTGCCACCCTCCTCGTCGCCGCCCGCTTCGTCGCCGCCCGCTTCGTCGCCCCCAACTTCGTCGCCGCCCGCTTCGCCGCCGCCGCCCATTTCGCCGCCGCCCGCGCCCGCGGCGGCCCTGTCCGCGGCCGAGCGGATTACGGCTGCGCCGCGAGCCGCGCTGGCGCCGCGTGCCGCCGTTCCCGCGGGAACGCCTGGCGCCTCGAGCGCGGCCGATGCCGGGAGCGCCTCAAACAGCCCGCCGCGCTACAAAGCCGCCGCCCCGCCGCCTCTCGCCGCGAAACCGCGGGCGTTCGCAGGCGAGGCGCAGCTCAGCGAGAGCTCGCCGGCAACCCTCGGCGGCAATTCAGCCCCGCAGGCCGCCGCGCAGGCCGCTCCCGCGCCGCCGCCGGTCCCGGGGGCCCCCGCGGCGCGGGCGCACGCGCCGATCGATGCCGCAACGGCGCTGCGGCAGGCGGCGCAAAGCGGCGACACGCTGCGGCTCCAGACGCTCCTCGATGAGCAAATCGAGGTCGATGCGCGGGACAGCGCCGGCCGCACGGCGCTGATGCTGGCCGTGCTGCGCGGTCAAGCGCAGGCGGTGGATGCGCTCCTCGCGCGCGGCGCGGATCCCAATGCAGCTGACTCGAGCGGCACCACGCCGCTGCAAGCCGCGGTCGCCGGCAATCAGTCGGTCATTATCGCGGCGCTGCGCCGCGCCGGCGCTCGCTAGAAGCTTCCGCGACGAGCGGCTCAAACCGCGTCGAGCGCCTCGGCGAGGCGTCTCACCCCGCGCACCGACATGCCCTCCGGCAAGCGCTTCGGTACATTCGCTTCGGGCACTACCGCCGATTTGAAGCCGTGCTTCGCCGCCTCGCGCAATCGCTCCTCGCCGAACGGCACGGGCCTGATTTCACCCGCGAGCCCGAGCTCGCCGAAGACAATGAGCGACTGCGACAAAGGCGCATCGTTGAGGCTCGATCGAGCGGCCAGCACGATCGCCAGGTCGCCCGCGGTCTCCTGCAGCCGCACGCCGCCCACCACGTTGGCAAATATGTCTTGCCCCGCGAGCATGAGCCCTGCGTGACGATGCGCCACCGCGAGGAGCATCGTGAGCCGGTTGCCGTCGATGCCGACGGCGACCCGCCGCGGGTTCGCGCCGAGGCTCGTATCCGCCAACACCTGCACCTCGATCAGGAGCGAGCGCGTGCCCTCGCGCAACACGGTGATCGCGCTCCCGGGCACGGGCAGAGCGTGCCGCGACAAAAAAATGGCCGACGGATTGGCGACCTCGCGCAGACCCTGCTCGACCATCGCGAACACTCCGATCTCGTTGGCCGCGCCGAACCGATTCTTGACCGATCTCAGCACGCGGTAGCGGCTGCCCGTGTCGCTTTCGAAGTAAAGCACCGTGTCGACCATGTGCTCGAGCACCCGCGGGCCGGCGATCTGGCCTTCCTTGGTGACATGGCCCACGAGCAGCACGGCGGTGCCGCTCGCCTTGGCGAATCGCACCAATTCGGCGGTGCCCTCGCGGAGCTGCGACACCGCACCGGGCGCCGCCTCGATGCGCTCGGAGTACATGGTCTGGATGGAATCGACGATCAGCGCGCGCGCCTTGAGGCTCGCAGCGGTCTGCACGATGGACTCGACTTGGGTCTCGGCGATCAGCCGCGCCGCAGCGGCCCCGAGCCCTAAACGCCGGGCCCTCAAGGCCACCTGCTGCAGCGATTCCTCGCCGGTCGCGTACAGCACCGGCCCCGCCGCGTTGAGCGCCGCGGCCGACTGCAGCATGAGCGTGGACTTGCCGATTCCCGGATCGCCGCCGATCAGGGTCACCGACCCGGCAACCAAGCCGCCGCCGAGCACGCGGTCGAGTTCCGCCGATCCGGTCGATAGGCGCGCGGGCTCGTGCGTTGCCTCCTCGGCGAGCGAAGCGGGGGAGTCATGGCGGGCGGCCCGCAGCGGGCGGCGCCCGGGGGAGCCGCTCGGCACCGCCTGTACCTCGGCCACCAGGGTATTCCACTCATTGCAGGCCGGGCACTGTCCCTGCCATTTTGGCGAGGAGGCGCCGCAGGACTGGCAAACGAATACCTCCTTCAGTCTCGCCATCGGGTTCCCGTAGAACGCTGAATTTTGTGAGCTTAGCATTGCAGCGAGGGGCGCCCGATCACCTATACTGCGCGCCTTCTGCGGGCTGATTATGTCTATAGCATGCGCAAATATGGGCTGATCGCGGCAATCCTGGGATTTGGCCTCTTGGGACTCGACGTCTTGCTGCGGGGAAGGGTCAACCTGAGTCTGTGGGCGTGGCTCGCGGGTGCGGTACTCACCAGCGGCGGGGCCGCACTATTTCTCGCAGGCCGCTGGGTCTCGACGGCCCCGGTTGTCCCCGCACCCAAGGCGCCGCCCCGGCCCGGCCCCGATACGGCACGGCTGCTGGACAACTTCGAGCAGCGCTTCGCCGAGCTCAAGGGCCGCAAAGGGAGCGACAGCGTCTTGCGCGACTTGTACACCTTGGGCACCCAGCTCGAGCAGCGCGGTCGGGGCGCTCAGGCCACGGCGGTATACCGGCACCTGGCGCGCATCGACAACACCTATCGCGACGTCGGCACACGCTTGCGCCGCCTGCTCGACGCCGAGCGTGTCAAATCGAAGGCGGTCCCCGCGCCCTCGCCCGCGCCCGCCGCGGCGCCGTCTGGCGCAGCTCCCGCACCCCCCGCCGCAGCGAACGCAGCCGCCAAGAGCGCGGCTCCGGCCGGCGCTTCGCCGCTCCGCGACGCCGCGAGCGACCTGCAGCGGCTCGGCCGCTACCAGCTCGAGCGCGAGATCGGCCGCGGCGCGATGGGCATCGTCTATCTGGGCCGCGACACCGCCATCAACCGCCTGGTCGCGATCAAGGCGATCCCGCTCGCCACCGAGTTCAGCGAATCGGAGCTTGCGGAAGCGCGGTCGCGCTTTTTCCGCGAGGCCGAGACCGCAGGGCGCCTGAATCACCCGAACATCGTGACGATCTACGATGTCGGCGAAGAGCACGGGCTCGCCTACATCGCCATGGAATATTTGAAGGGCCGTCATTTGAGCGACTATGCGACCTCCGATACCCTGCTGGAGCCGCGCAAGGTGCTCGACCTGATCGGACGCACGGCGCAGGCACTCGGCTTCGCGCACAAGCAGCAGGTGGTGCATCGAGATATCAAGCCCGCGAACATCATGTACGACCCGAGCGCGGATGTGCTCAAGATCACGGACTTCGGGATCGCGCGCTTGACCGGCACCGGCACGACGCGCACGGGGATCGTGCTCGGCACCCCATCCTTCATGTCGCCGGAACAGCTCGAGGGGCGAACTGTGACCGGTCACTCGGACTTGTTTTCCTTGGGTGTTAGCCTGTTTCAACTGCTGACCGGCCACCTCCCGTTCACGGCGGATACCA
>JBEKVP010000070.1:0-8667 GCA_049513935.1 Steroidobacteraceae bacterium | reverse complement strand
CCGCTCGGGATACTCACGGTGACGGCCTGGATCGTCACCGGTTTCTCGAGCGAGATCTGCAGCCAGGCGGCGGCTCCGTCCGCTCCGTACGGAACCGTCACCGCGCTTTGCAAGTCGCCGTCCCACAGAACGCGTGGATCGAATGCATTGCCGCCGCTCGATGTGACGGTGACATGCATGTCGTCCATCGATTTCTCGGCTTCGGGAATCCGATAGGCGACGACGCCGATATCCTGGTAGCGGTGCGGGACCGGCGGATTGGGCTCCGCCCCGGCGGTCAGACTCGCTCTGTTGATGGGCATGTCCTGAAACGGCCCGGGGACCGACGGCGGCTGGGAGAGCTTTCCCGCGAAGCGGTGTCCGCCCTCGATGCGCGTTACGCTCCACACCACTTTCTTCATGCCTTCTTCCGGGCGTACCCACGGTCCACCGGATTCGCTGAAACCGGGCACGCTCGAAACGATGAAATCGATGCCGAGGTCGGATGCCGTGTGCACTGCGAACCGCAGATCCTCCTTCCACACCGCCGAGTTATAGTCCGCGCTCGGTGAAACGAGCGCAGCAGTGCCCATCACCACATCGATCACTTGCAGGCCGCCGATGCCGACCCGGTGCATCCATTCGAGATCCCGTCGAATGCCATCCTGCGTGACATTGCCGTCCACCCAATGCCACCAGACGTAGGGTCTCGCCGCGTGCGGCGGTTGCTCGAACTGCATGACCAGCGGGTCCGCATCCTGCGGGGTGTCGGCAGCCCCGAGACTCGCAAGCAAGAGCGCGGCGCCGCCAGCCATCGTGATGCGAACTCGCCGGCTCATCGCATCCTCTCCGCGTGACTCTCGAGAAATCCGAGGACCGGCCGCGTGAGCGACTCATCGCCGGTATTGACCGCATAGACCTGGGTCAAATGATTGTGCCCCGCGACCACGTGGAGGTGCGGCGCAAAGCCATGCTTGCAGGCCAGCCGCCCGAACAACTCTCCCGCCTGAACCTGCATCTGGACGAGGTCGAGCTCGGCGTAGCTGATCCAGAGCGGAAACGGGGCGGCGTCGATGAGCTCGATCGTCGACATCTGCGGGTAGCGGCCGAAATCGGTTCCGAAATACGCTTCGTTCCTCGGATCCGGTGAATCAATGCCGAACTGACGGCGCGCCAGGAGCTCGAGCTGCACGTTATAGACGCCGGAGATGAGCACGGCTCCCGCAATCTTGAAGTCCGGCGGATGAAAGCGCGTCGCCAGGGTGGCGAGCGCGACATGCGCGGCGCCCGCCGACTCACCCGCCAAAAAGACGACGTCCGCCCTGCCCCCGAAGCCGTCGATGCGCTCGCGCACCCATCGCCATACGGCGATCACATCCTCCGCCCCGCCGGGCCATCGATGGGCGGGCGCGAGCCCATAGTTGGGGACGGCGACCACATATCCGTGACGCGCGAAATAGTAGCCGAAGTTCTCGCGCTGAGATTTGTCTCCGCGAACGAATCCGCCTCCGTGGAAGAACACAACGACCGGTCGTGGGTGCGCGGTGGGCTGTTCCGGGCAATAGAGATCGAGTTGCTGTCGCTCGAGCACGCCGTATTCGAGGCCGCGGGTCACCGAGACACCGTCGCGGCGCTGTGCCTTCAAAAGGTCGCGGTAGAGCGCGTGGGTGGCCTGCACATCGAGCACTGCCCCTTGCGCGCGGATCCTTTGCGCGATCTCTTCTCGGGACGAACCGTTCGAGTTGCCGCCCACCGTGGCTTCAGTTCAGTGAGGCCGGCGCTTTGTGAAATTTGCCGTCCTTCATGATCGCGAGGAGACGCCGCGGCTCCTGCAGGATGGTGATGTCTTGGGTGGGATCGCCGTCGACCAGCAACAAGTCTGCGAGGAAGCCCGGACGGATCTGCCCAAGCTCGTGCTCCATACCCATGATCTCCCCGCCCTGCTTCGTCGCCGCGCACAGAGCCTGCGCCGGCGTGAAGCCGAAATAGCGCACGAAGAGCTCGAGATCGCGCGCGTTTCTGCCCGTCGGATTGAAGGGAAAGCCGTAGTCTCCGCCGGGAAGCACACGAATACCCCGGCGCCGAAGCTCCGGCACCAATTTCGTCTGGTGCTCCAAGACGGTCGCGGCGTCGGCTTTCATGTGCGACATGTCCAGGTTGGGCGGTGGGCGAGCATCGAGCGTCGCTTGCACGATGCCGATCGTCGGCCCGATGAAGATCTCCGCTTTCCTCGCCTCCATCATATCCAGCGCTTCCGCATCGGCATAGGTGCAGTGATAGAGCACGCGAAAGCCGTTGCGCACGCCCATCTTGACGGCCTCCGCCGCGTGCGCATGCCCGGTGAGCCAGACCTCGGACTCGCGCGCCTGCTCCCCCGCCGCGCGAATCTCGGCCTCGGTGTAGAGAAGCTCCAGGGAGGCCCCGGGCTTGAGCGCGCTTTCTCCGGACAGCAGGAATATGACCGATTTTGCGCCGAGCTCGGCACACACCCTGACGAACGCCCGCACGGCATCCGGCCCCGCGCCGTGCGCGTCGACCGTGCCGGCCGCCATCAGGCTCTGGGTGCTCGGCGGCTCACGCTCGAGCGAGGAAGGAATGAGCCGCGGTCCGGGCAAACTGCCGGAATCGATGTGCGCCTTGAGAGCAGGCTCGAGCGTCCTGCCGATGGCTCCGGCCGAGTAAGCGCTGGTGAATCCGTGATCGAGCAACACGCGCGCGTTGCGGGCAGTGTTGAGCAACAGGTCCTCGGGCGGCAAGCTCATGCCTGGAACGAATCGCTCGACCGAGGTCGGCCAGGATAGGTGCGCATGGGCCTCGGTCAGCCCCGGCATGAGCGTCGCTCCGTGGCCCTCGATCACGAGCGCCGGATCACGCGCGACTTCGCGGGTGGGGGGACTCTCGGCGCCGCGACGCACGGCGACGATACGGTTGTCCTCGACGCGCACATCGCCCGGAAAGCTCGCGCTGCCCGTGCCGTCGAAAATCCTGACGTTGCAGAAGTGTATCGCCCTCGCCATCACGCTACCCTCGATCCAAGAACGCGCCGGATTCAGCCGAGCTCGAAAATTTCCTTCGGCGTTCGATGCAGACACGCGGACGCCCCTTGCGCTTCGATCAGATAGACGTCCGTGTTGTGTACGAACATGCGCTCGTTGTGAAGACCCGGGTGGCAGACGATGACCATGTGTTCCTCGATGCTCATGTCCTCGTCGTCGCGGATCAACGGGCGCTCGACCATGTCGTAGCCCATGCCATGAATGCTGAGCCGGCGCTCCTCGGGCATGCCGAGCTCGCGCAGGTAGGCGTTGTGCCGGACATAAATTTCGCGGCACGCTGCGCCCGGCTTCAGAAGCGAGAGCGCAAAGCGCTGCGCTTCGAGAACCTGGGCGTGCGCACGGCGCAGCTCCGGACTCGCCTTGCCGAGCACGAAGATGCGCGATAATTCGGTATAAAAACCGCCCGCCCCGTTGTTCTCGACCAAGAGCGAGTACACATCGCCCGGCTCGAGCGTGCGGCCCTGCATGAAGCGCGGATTGAACCCGGCCGGCTCCCCCGCGGGCGCCGATCCGCACAGGAATATTCCCTGCTCGCTGCCGAGCTGCTGACCGGCGTACTGGGCGAAGGCCGCGATCTCGAAGTCTTTCAGGCCCGGGCGGATGAATGTCGAGACCCTCGCCATGACCTCGTCCTGCATGGCGGCGACCCGCCGGATCAGCGAGATCTCCTCGGGACTCTTGATCGCCTTGATCGCATCGACCATGTCCGTCGCGTCGACGATGTCGACCTCGTCGAGCGATTCGCGCAGGTGCCGCCCGAAGGTGTAATACATGGCCGCCGGAGCCACGAAGCCGACGCGCCGCGCGCCGAGCAGCCGCAGTTCGCGCACGGCTAGCTGCGCATCGTAGGCGCCCGTGTAGCCGACGGACGGGTAGCTGGGGGTGGTCAACCGCCGCGTGATGCCCGTGGGCTGCGATTCATCCGCGCCGAACGTCCGAACCAGACCGGCCGGGCCCTGTTCGATCAGGGACATGCCGTCCCGGCCGGAGAACACCAGGCTGCTCGGATAGCCGTTGGTCGCCGGCATGTTGCAGAACCATCGAATGTAGCCGCCGACCCAATCACTCGAGTTTTGCAGGACCAGCGCGTCGATGCCGGATTGAGCCATGCGCTCGCGCACGGCGCGCCAGCGCCGCTCAAGCTCAGCGCGACTGACGGTGTTCAGCTGTCGAGACGTTCTTGGTTGCACGCGGGCCGAGATTCGAGCCGGCGCGTGACTCTGTCAAGATTTAATTCCGCGAGTGGTTATTCGTTGCGCTTATAACCGGGCGCGGCACTCGATTGACCAGCTGTTCCAATCGGCCCTCGAGAAATCGCCGCAGATTGTCCCGCACATACGGATAGCACTGCTCCAGATAGACATCGCTCATGCCTCCCACCGTCGGTGTGATGAGGAGCCGCTCCTGGCTCCAGAGCGGTGAATGGCTAGGCAGGGGGGTCTCGCGAAACACGTCGATGGCCGCGCCCGCGATGCGGCGCTCGTTCAGCGCGTCGATCAACGCCGTCTCGTCGAGCACCGCGCCGCGCGCCACGTTGATGAGAAACGCGGAGGGTTTCATCGCACGCAAAACATCCGCGTCGATGAGGTTCTCGTTTTCCGGCGTATGCGGGACGATGACGATCAGATAATCCGCGAGAGCGGCGGCGTCCCCGAGCTCCTCGCGGCGAAACATGCGATCGAATCCCGGCGCGGCGCGCGGCGCGCCGGTCACGCCATAGACTTCCATTCCGAAGCTCTTGCAACGCGGCGCGAGCGATGCCGAGATCGCTCCCACGCCGACGATGACCGCGCGTTTGCCGTGCAGCAAGGGTTGCGGCCAGCGTTCCCAGACTTTCTGCGCCTGGTTGCGCAGCATCCTCGGAAAGTCCCGCGTCAGCGCCAGCATGGCGAGGAATACCAGCTCGGACATCTGCGGGCCGTGCATGCCCCGCGTCGAGGTGACCACGACTTCGCGGCGCAAGGCGGCCAGCTTCAGAATCGCATCGGTGCCGGAGGTGAGCGATTGAATCCACTTCAGACGCGGCGCGCGCGACAGGAGCGCGTCGTCGAACTGAAAGTGATGGCCGATGAGGACTTCGCAGCCCGCGAGATTCTCGAGCGCGAGGCTCCGCTGATTGGTCGCAAACAGGTCGAGGCCCGGGATATCCGCGCGGATGCGCTGCTGAAACGCGTCCGCGTCCGCCTCAGGCGCGCCGATGAAGACAACAGTTGGCACACCTTAGCTTCGTAGCCCCCCGAACCCGCGTCAAATCCGAAAATCGAGCCAGATCATAAGGGGCGGTTATGGCGGGCGATTCGCATCAGCCGCGCGCGTGTTTGCGCTCGGCCTCTTGATAGGAGGCGGCCACCTCGTGCGCGACTTGCGCCAGTCGATTCGCCAAGGGCGGCATATCTCCGGCGCGTCGCCACTTGATGCTGAGCGTGCGCCGCCCGGCGCCGCGCAGCGGTATCGCCCGAATGCGCCAAAAATTGTGCGCGAAGGCCTGCAGGCGCGTAATCACGGTCACGCGGTTGGTGAGCGTGACGATGGATTCCACGAGCGGGAGCGAGTTGCTGAGGACGCTATCGGCCGGCCACGGAACGCCGGCGTTCAAGAACAGGGCTTCCACATGACGTCGATAGGCGCTCCCGGGGCCCGGCAAAACCCACGCCTGATCCTTGAGCTCCGCGAGCGGCAGCGACCGACGTTTCGCCAGCGCATGCTTAGGTCCGACTGCAATGCTGAAGGAGTCGTCAAAAAGCGCGTCCTCGACCAGATCGGGAGGCAAGGCGGACCCTAAGGACGGGCCGAGCACGATATCGATCTCGCCCGCTTGGAGCGCGGGCACCAGTTGGTCATCGAGACCCTCGGTAATCGAGATCTGGACGGGGCCCGAGTCCCTGAGCAGGGCCGCCATGAGGTCGGGGAGGAATTTGAGCGTCATCGAGGGCGTGGACCCGATGCGCAAGGGACCCCCGACACCCAGGCGTTTCAAGCGCACCTGCTCGGCCGTCTGAGCCAGCACCGCCTCGACGGTCCGCGCGCCCTGGAGGAGGATCTTCCCGAATTCGTTGACCTCGGATCCGCGTCGCGTGCGATTCAGCACTTGAATACCCAGACGCCGCTCGAGCTGCGCGATGCTGTTGGAGAGCGCAGGCTGCGACAGGCCGCGGGCCGCGGCGGCACGATTGAACGACCCATGATCGGCGACTGCCAACAAGTTCGCCAGATGTCGGGGATCGATCTTCATGCTTCCGCACCTCGGGGGGTCGGCGGCTCGAGTTATAAGTTATATGTGGTACCTGGGCTTAAAAATCAATTTAACACGATAAGCGAGGTGGGTAAAATTCCGAGCAACGGCGGGGGAATGATCACCAACTCAAACACGGCGAGCTCACGTCTCACCTTGGCCCTGTGCGCGCTCGCCGCGCTCTCCGAAGGCTTCGACAACCAGTCGATGGGCGTGGCGGCCCCGAAGCTCGTGCCGGAGTTCGCGCTGTCGACGGGGCAGGCGTCCGTGATTTTCAGCGCGGCGACGCTCGGTCTGTTTGTCGGCGCGGCGGTCGGCGGACGGATCGCCGATCGGCTGGGACGCAGGCATATGCTCGCGGTCTCCCTGTTTCTCTTCGGCCTGTGCTCGCTTCTGACCTCGGCCGCCGTCGGCCCCAAGTCGCTGTTCTTGGCGCGACTGCTCACGGGGTTCGGACTCGGCGGTGCGCTGCCCAATTTCATTGCGCTCGCCTCGGAAGCGACGCACGCATCGAAGCGGGTGAGCTCGGTCACGGTGATCATGGCGGGAATGCCGTTCGGCGGCTTTCTCGCCGGGTTGGTCGCGCTGGGCGAGCCGCTCGGCTGGAGCTGGCGTGCCATCTTCGTGGTGGGCGGCGTCTTGCCGATCGCCGCGGCGCTGTTGATCTGGCGCACGCGCTCTCACGCCGCGGCCCCGCCGGGCATGGGCGCACGGACGCCGCACGATGTGTCCGAGATCCAAAGCGTCTCGAGCGTTCTGTTCGGCGAAAGGCGGGCTCGCACGACCTGGATGCTTTGGGGTGGATTTTTCTTCACGCAGCTCGCGCTCCTGTTGATGCTCAACTGGCTCCCGAGCCTCATCGTCGGATTGGGCTTCTCGGGCGCGCAAGCGAGTTTCGCGTCCATGGGCTTCAACCTGGGCGGCGCGATCGGCTCGACGGCGCTCGGGCGGCTGCACGCGGGCCGCCGCCGCCGTCTCTGGGTCGTGGTCACCTATGCCGGGGTTGTCGCCGCGCTCATCGTCCTGCCTCTCTCCGGCCAGCTCTTTTGGCTCGCCGCCGCCATGGGCACGATCGCGGGGATCTTCATCATCGGCGCGCAGCTCATCCTGTTCGCGCTCGCACCGCTTTACTACGCGCGGGCGACTCGCGGCACCGGGGTCGGCGCCGCCGTCGCCGTCGGCCGGCTGGGTTCGGTCCTCGGACCTCTGTATGCCGGCGCATTGCTGAGCGGCGGAGGCGGCAGCGGGCGGGTTCTCTTGGGCATCGTTCCTTTCGTGGCGATCGCCGGGGCCGCGGCGTTCGCCCTCGCCTCGCGCCCGCAGTGCGCCGATTGAGGTGACTACTTCAGTCGACTACGGATTTTGTCCAGCCCCGCCTGGGCGCAAACTTCATCCTGGTGGCCGATCGGAGTCCCGGCCGCGCCGCTCACCCCGATCGCGCCGATCGTTTCGCCGGCGACCACGATCGGCAGCGCCCCGCCTTCCACGAACATGGGGGGAGTTACACGCGCGAGCAACGCTGCGTCCTTGGTGACGGCGTCATGAGCCGCGGAGCTCGCGGTTTTGAAAACAAGCGCCGTGAGCGCTTTGCGCATGGCGACGAACACATGACTGCCGTCCGAACCGTCCGCGGTCAGCATGGCGCGAGCGTCGCCGGCCGAGTCGATCACGGTGACCCCGGTGCGATAGCCGCTCTCGAGGCACGCGGCGAGCGCCGCGCGGGCGGCATCGATGGCGAGCGCGAGTGAGGGCCCGCGCGCGGTGGACTCGGGCGGCGAACCGGGCCCGCGATGCAGGGCGCTTGCCGGAATGTCCGGTGTCGGGATCAAGTGTCCGGCGTCGTCGAGCATTCCAAACGGTGGTAAGTTGTCCCCAGGTAAGCTGCGCGGCGACGCGGGTTTGTCATGGAACGGCGAGCCCCCGATCGCGCCGGCGGCGAGGCCTATCGATGCGAGTGCAATCAAGCCAAAAATAGAGCATCGCTGCTTCATGGCATCCCCCCTTGATGATTGACGGCGTTGGGCCTTAAGAGTACCGTATTAGAATACATTTTGCCCTCATCGTGGTACAGGAGAAATAAAAATGGCTGGTTGGCAAGACGGGGATTGGCGCAATGAAGAGCTGTGCAAGTTCGAGGAGTCCAATCTCAAAAACAAGATGGGATTGGAGTTTTACGATCTCAGCCACCCGTGGGGCCTGGGGCAGCCCTGCTGGCCCTACTTCGAGGACGTGAAGATCGAGCGTCTGCACGGCATGTCGAAATCCGGGGTGCTTACGCAACGCATCACCACCGTGATGCACTCCGGCACGCACATCGATGCGCCCGCTCACGTGGTGCAGGGAACGCCCTTCATGGACGAGGTCCCGCTGCCCTATTTCTTCGGCACCGGCGTCGTGGTG
>JBEKVP010000069.1:0-8751 GCA_049513935.1 Steroidobacteraceae bacterium | reverse complement strand
TGCGTCCGAGAGCGAAACCCGGGAGGTCATCGTCAACTTGGGTCAATGCATCCGCAACAACGCGGCCACCAACATCTTCAATAGGGATTTGGATTCCAGAAACTACGGCGTCGGACGCTACGGCCGGGTTTTTCTGTTCGATTACGATGCCGTCGAACAGCTCACCGACGTGAAGATCCGCACCAACGCAGACCGCGAGCCGGGCGAGGAAACCGTGCCCGACTGGTTCTTCGAGGAGGGCGTGATCTTCTTGCCGGAAGAGCTGCAGCACGGCATGCAGCTCATGAACCGCTACGCGCGAAGGTGTTTCCGCGAGCAGAATCTCGATCTGCTCGGCGTTGCCTACTGGCAGGAGGTGCAGCAGAAGCTCTTGCGCGGGGATGTGCCCGCGCTTGAAATGTTTCCCGACAATTGCAAGCTCGACGTCGAGTCGGAGCCGGAGTCCGGCGCGGCTAGGAGCGAGCCGCTTGAGGAGGCGACAGGGGCAGCTCGAGGATGAAGGCGGCCCCGAGGCCCGCGCCCTCGCTCTCGGCGCGCAAGGTACCGCCGAGCTCCTGCGCCGCGATCGCGCCGCTGTGCAGGCCGAAACCGTGCCCCGATGCGCGCGTGGTGAAGCCGTGGCGAAACAACCGGCCCATGTTCTCGGGCGGGATGCCGATGCCGTTGTCGATCACCGAGATGCGCACGCCGAGCGCGGCGCGCTCGACTCGCAGGGTGATCCGCTTGTCGGTGCGCCCGGAATCGTCGCAGGCATACTTGGCGTTGCGGACCAGGTTGACGAGGATCTGAAGCACCTTGTGCTTGTCGACGTTGATCTTGGGGACCTCGCCGAACTCGCGCTGGAGCGTCACGCCGTGGCGTACGAAGGCGCCGGCGTTCAAGCGCAAGCTGTCCTCGACCAGCTCGACGACCTCGACGGTCTCGGTGACGCCGCAAAGCTTGGCGTAGCTCTGCTGCATGGTGACCGTGTCCTTGATGTGCTCGAGATTCTCGCGCAGCAGGGCGAGCTCCTCGAGCGCGGCGCGCTGATCGGTTTGCAGCTGCTCGCCGAGCGCGGCCAGGTAGCCCGGTATGCGCTTGCCGCGCTCATCCTCGGTGATGAACCGGCCGACGCCCTCGCCCTGCTCCTTGAGCAGGGCCGCGAGACGGGATACGCCGGTCGCCTTGGATTGCCGCACGCGCTCCGCGACCAGACTTGCCGAGATGTTGACGCTGTTGAGGATGTTGCCGACGTTGTGCAGGACGTTGGTCGCGACCTCCGCCATGCCCGCCTCGCGCGAGGCCGTCATGAGCTCCTTGTGAACGCGCTCGAGCTCCACTTCCTGGAGCTTGCGCTCGGTCGTGTCCTGAATCACCGCCACGGCGCCCAAAGTCTGGCCGTCCGGGCCGATCAAGCGGCGGGCGCTCGATAGCGTGGTGCGCGGTGTCGCTTCGTTGGGTGTGACCATGAGCTCGAGATTGCTGATGGTTTCGCCGCGCAGGGCGCGGGCCAAGGGCCCCTCGCTCGCGGGCACGGGCGTGATTCCGTCCATGAGATACGCGTCCGCAGTCCGCGCATGACGGTCCGACGACGCGGCGGACGGGTCGCCCAGGTGAATGCACTTGAGCTCGGCGGCAGCTCGATTGTAATGCGTGATCCGGCCATCGACGTCGCACGCCAGGAGCGCCACGGGCAGATCGCCGATCACGGCCTCGAGCAGCGTCCGCTGCTGCATGAGCTGCGCCGCGAGCTCCTTGCGCTGCGTGATGTCGCGCAGATACTCGACCGAGCGGTCGGCGCGGCTGCCGTCGCGCACCAGGGCGGTGGTCGTGCGCACCCAGAGGTAGCTCCCGTCCTTGCGGCGATAGCGCTTCTCGAAATCCCGATACTGGGCCTCGCCTTTCCATAGGCGCTCGAGTTGCGCGTCCGCGGCGGCGGCGTCCTCGGCGTGGGTGAGCCCGCTCATGGAGCAGCCTGCGAGCCCGGCCGCATCGAAACCCAGAAGCGCGCAGAACGCGCCGTTGAAATTCAGGAATTTGCCGGCGCGATCGGCGTACGCGATGCCGATCGGCGCCTGATCGAACGTGTTGTGCAGTAACGTCTCGGCCCTGTGCAGCTCACCGCGCGCGTTGACGAGGTCGGTGAAGTCGCTGATCGTGCCGACAAATCCCGCGCCCTCCTCGGTGCGCACGACGCGCTCGGCGAAGAAGCGCACCGGACCGCCGTCTCGCTGCGAGCGGTATTCAAACGTCATCGGCCGCGGGTTGCCGCAAAAATCCGCCCACGTCGCCTCCATGCGCGCGCGATCTTCCGGATGCACGCCTTCCGCCCAATCGTCCGGGCTTTGCTGCGGCGATAGGCCGAACACCCGCCGATATGCGGGGTTGACGTAAGTCAGCTTGCTTGAGGAGTCGACGTAATAGATGGCGACGGGCGCGCTCTCGATCAGCGAGTCGGCGAGTTGCGATTCGGGCTCGGGGGCGGGGTCGCTCGGCGCGGCGGGCGGCGGGTTCAATATCTCGAGCTCGGCGAGCCGCGCGCGCAGCACCGCCTGGGCGGCGCATTGCCGGGCGATCGATGCGAGCATCGCGAGCTGGGCTTTGGAGAAGCGCCGCGCCTTGACGTCATATACGCCGAGCGTGCCCAGTACCTCGCCGCCATCGCCGCGCAGCGCGCACGCGGCATAGCCGCGCACCGAGGGCGCCGCGTGCGCCGCGCCGGCAGCCGCGAAGCGCTGGTCACGGGCGGCATCGCGCACCTCGAACACCTCTTCAGCGGCGGCGACGTGCTCGTAGAACGGATCGCGCTTCGGCCGCTCGGCGGTCGGCGCGGGGGCGCCGACCCACGCCTCGCCCCATCCGCTGAGCACCACCGCGGCCGACGGCGTCCCGCAGATGCCCGCCGCGAGCTGCGCCAGCTCGCCGAATTCGGGCGGCAGCGCGCTAGGCGGCTCGAGCGCGCACGCGCGCCGCGTGGCGGTCCCGCCTGGCGAGGCGATTGAATCGCGATTCATAAGAAGGATCTCTGTGCGACGCCGTTCTCGTTCATGCTAAGTGCCGGGCGCTGACCGCAAACCGAGCGTATTGTGGATTATGTGTACAACCCTTCGCGTGGCGATTGCGTCACGGGATTGCCGCGGGGATGCGCGAACGCCGTCGCAATCCCGCACGGCACGGCGCTGCTAGCCTCCCGTTTGGCGACTCCCCCCGGTTTCGCGAACCCCAGGCGCATCGGGTATCGTTCCGCCATGGGACCCCCCGAGAACGCCTCCGACCCGTGGAATCCCGGCCTTAAGGCGCAGGTGCCCAAGGACTGGCGATCGCTCGAGACGATATTCAGGCCCGAGAACGTCTCGAGGGGTCTCGCCGCCGCCAAGGAGCTGCGCAGCCTCACGGGTCTGTCCTTGAGCGAGCTCGTGGTGTTTCGCCCGGAACGGCTCGCGCTGCACGAGCTGCTGATCCGCGTCACCGCCGACTTCGTCGTCCCGGACGGATCGCGCATCGGGGATCTTGGCATCAACTTCAGAAAGATCGCGGGCCGCGTGCTCACGGGATATATCGATCCGAAGATGGACGCCATCGCACGCGAGTTCGAGGGGGTCCGGCGGCGGGTGACGGATGCGGTCGATGAAGCGCTCTCCGGCGTTGTGCGCGGCGCGGCGCGGGCTGCGGTCTCCAAACCCCGGGCGCGCTGGCTCAAGTGGCTCGGCACGCGCGGCGGCGCCGCGGCCCCGGCGCCCGCGCAGGAGTGTGCGTGGAAGATCGGCCACATCGCCGAATGCGAGCGGCGGGCGGCCGCCTCGAGCGATGCGACGCTCGAGTTCGGTTACCGGACCCTCGCGCGTGTGCTCGCGGGACTGTTCAATGCGCACGGCGATGCCTGGGGCACACGGGATCTCATCGTGCCGCTGACGCGGGACATCGCCTGCAATACGATTGCGAGCGACGCGATCGGCCGCCTCATCGATCCCCTGCTCCGCCAGGCCGCGGAACGGGAAGGCTACGGCTTGCTGCCCCGGCAGGAGCGGCCGATCGTCATCAATACCAAAGGCGCCTCCGCATCGGGCAAGAGTACGCTGCGTCCGCTGCAGAAGCGGCTCGCGGGCGAAATCGGCGCGAGCTGGAGCGATTTCGCGCTGATCAGCCCGGACATCTGGCGCAAGCAGCTCCTCGACTACGCCTCGCTCGGGGACGCTTACAAATATGCCGGCGCCTTCACGGCGGAGGAGCTGCAGATCGTCGACCGCAAGCTCGATCGCTACATGGCGCGGAAGTTTGCGGAAGGCCG
Source organism: Steroidobacteraceae bacterium (assembly GCA_049513935.1). Lineage (GTDB taxonomy): Bacteria > Pseudomonadota > Gammaproteobacteria > Steroidobacterales > Steroidobacteraceae > Bog-1198. The sequence continues at coordinate 4,484 of JBEKVP010000069.1, read as the reverse complement.
GATGTCGCACCTGCTCATCGACCGGTTCCGCTTCGACAGCTTCGCGCCGGATTCGGACGAGGAGGGGAGCAACCTTCTGACCCGATTCGGTCAGACGGTCTACCTGTTCTTCGTGATCACACCCCCCGAACAGCTGGTCGAGCGCGCGTGGAAGCGCGGCCTCGAGTTCGGGCGCTACAAAGCGGTCGACGATACGCTGGCGCATTCGGTCGAGGCATACACGGGGATTCCCAACTTTTTTTTCACCTGGGTCCGGCGCAGCGACAAGCAATTTCAATTCGAATTCCTCGACAACACCGTTCCCCTGGGCGAGCGCCCTCGCACCGTGGCCTTCGGAGACAACGATACGGCGAACGTGCTCGACGTCGGGCGGATGCTCGACATCGACCGCTTCGGCCGCGTGTTCGTCGATGCGACCTCACCCGACATGCTCTATCCAGATCGGGCCTTGCTCGCCGCAGAGAAGAACCTCGGGTTCCTGAGGCGCTGCATCGAGGGATTTCGCTGCGTGAATTTCGCGGCCCAGTCGAGCGGCCGGATCTACCTCAGGATCGAAGACGGCGTTCCCGTGTGGATCGATCCGGTCGCGCTGCAATCCGCCTTTGGGGATCCCGACACGCGCGTCGGCGTGCAGGCGCTGGCGGGTCATGCGCTGGAAAGCGCCATTGCCCGAGCCGATCGGCCACGGTATCTGATGCGCGCCGGCAACGGGATCGCGACGCTCGGCGTTTGGGGCGAGGAGCGGCAAGCTACCATCACATCACCATGATGGCGGCACCGAGACTCACGAAAGCCGCGCCGAGGCCCACTTTCCAGGTGATCTGCTCGTGTAGAAAGAGCGCGCCGAATAGGACTACGAGGACCACGCTCAGCTTGTCGACGGGAGCCACGCGCGAGGCCGGCGCCAACTGGAGTGCGCGGTAGTAGCAGAGCCAGGACAGCCCGGTTGCCGCGCCGGACAAAAGGATCGCGGCGAGCGCGGCGGTCGACAGGCTCTGCGGCCGCACCCACTCGCCGCGCACCGTGACCACGAGGGCGCTCATCAACAAGATGACGATGGTGCGTACGCAGGTTGCGAGATCCGAGTTCATCTCCGCCACGCCGATCCGGCCGAAAAGGGCGGTGAGCGCTGCGAACAACGCGGATCCGAGAGCGAAGGCTTTCCAGCTGAGATTCATCGCCGCTCCCCCTTGAGGACCCCTGGCCCCGGCCGGTGACCTGCCGCGGCCTCGCGGCGAGCGCTGCATGGTGGCACGCCGCGCATGTCCTTCGAAAGCCCCGGACGGGAATTATTCCCGGACCCGGCCTGGAATAATTCCCGGATGATGTGGGGAGATTCGACTCGACGTTGGGGAGGGATCGCGTGGCTGGCGATGTCGCCGGCGTTGGCCGTCCGGGCGGCGGATGCGCCGACGGAAAATCCCGCGACCACGCAGGAGCTGCCGCAAATCACCGTGATCTCGAATACGCCGCTCGCGGGCCTCGGACTGCCCATGAATCAAATTCCCGCGAACGTGCAAACCGGGGACAGCAAGGACATGCAGCGCCAGCAGACTCTGGGCATTGCGGATTACCTCAACAGCAACTTCAGCGGCATCAACGTGAGCGAGAGCGCCGATAACCCGCTCCAGCTGGATGTCAACTATCATGGCTTCACCGCCTCACCGCTCCTCGGCACGCCCGAAGGGCTGTCGGTCTACGTGGATGGGGTGCGGGTCAACGAGTCGTTCGGCGACACGGTGAACTGGGACCTCATCCCGCAGAACGCCATCTCGACCGTGACGCTCATGTCCGGCTCGAATCCGGTGTTCGGACTCAACACGCTCGGGGGCGCTCTATCGGTGCGCACCAAGAGCGGCCACGACGATCCCGGCACCGAGCTCGAGGCCTATGGCGGCTCCTTCGGGCGGCGCTCGTTCGAGGGCGAGACGGGCGGCGAGCTCGGCAACTTCGATTATTTCTTCGCCGGAAATTATTTCGACGAGACCGGCTGGCGCGACAACTCGCCGAGCCGGGTCTATCAAGGCTTCGGCAAGATCGGCTGGCAAACCGACAAGACCGACCTCGATCTCTCCTACACCTACGCGGACACGAGCTTGTACGGCAACGGCGCCACCCCGTTGAGCATGCTCGATTTCCGCCGCCAGGCGAGCTACACGCCGGACTACACCGCGAATCTGCTCAATTTCGTGAACCTCACCGCCAGCCAGTTCTTGACCGGCACGCTGCTCCTCTCGGGAAACGTCTATTACCGGCAGGTGGCCACCGCGGCCATCAACGGCAACGTCAACGACAGCTACCTCGATGACGGCTACACCGGGCCCGCGATCGACTGTGCGCCCGCGCCCGAGAACCTGGTGGATCTCACGTACTGTGCGCCCGGCCAGAACGCGACCTCGCGCCTGGTCCAGCGCACCAACGGCGCCGGTATTCAGCTCACCGAGTCGCAGGACCTTTTCGGCTGGTCCAATCAGGCGATCCTGGGCGCGGACTACAGCGATTCCGACGACACGTTCGTCCAGACCTACCAGTACGGGGCGCTCTCGCCGGCTCGAACGCTGATCTACGAGCAGGTCCCGTTCAACGACGAGACCATCATCGACTTGAGCGGCGACAACCGGATCTACGGCGTCTACCTCACCGACACGCTCTCACCGTCGAAGCTCCTGCATTTCACGGCCTCGGTCCGCTACAACCGCAGCACCGAAACGCTCGACGGATACAGCGTCGATACGGATGTGAGCGATGTCGGTGCGGGCTTCAATCAGCCGGCACCGCTCACTGGCGATCACACCTTCAGCCGGGCCAATCCCGCATTCGGATTCACGGTCACGCCGAGCGAGACGCTCACCTGGTACGCGAACTACAACGAAGCGAGCCGCGCCCCGACCGTCATCGAGCTCGGGTGCGCGAATCCGGCTGCGCCCTGCGGCCTGCCCAACGACTTTGCGAGCGATCCGGACCTGAAGCAAGTGATCGCCCGCACGCTGGAAGGCGGTGTGCGCGGCAATCGCCCCGATCAAACCCTGGCGTGGAGCGCGGACGTGTTCCGTACCGTCAACAGCGACGACATTCAATTCGTGGCGACCGCCACCAATGCCGGCTACTTCGACAACGTCGGCAGTACGCGCCGTCAGGGCTTCGACCTCGCCCTGGGCGGCAAGGACGGCGGGTTCAGCTGGCGCGCCTCCTACAGCTTCGTCGATGCGACCTTCCAGTCGAGCTTCGAGGTCAACGCCGGATCGAACAGCACCGCCGATGCGGACGGCAACATCCTGGTGCATCCCGGCGACCGGATTCCGCTCATCCCCCGGCACACCGGCCGGATCGTGCTCGAGTACGACCTTGCCGAGCGATGGAGTTTCGGTGCCAACCTCATCGCGGCGTCGGGCTCCTATCTGCATGGCAACGAGAACAACGCCAATCAAGCCGGCGGCACCAACGCAGCCGGTGCGTTCGTCGAAGGGAGCGGCTGGATATCCGGCTATGCAGTGGTCAATCTGCAGGCGACCTACCATCTGACCAAGCGAGCGGAAATTTTCAGTAAGGTGCAGAACCTGTTCGATAAGGAATACGCGACGGGGGGATTCCTGACCACGAGCTCTTTCAACGCGAACGGCACCTTCATCGCGAATCCGGCGGAGTGGAGCAACCAGAATGCGCTATCGCCCGCGGCGCCGCGCGCGGTCTGGGTCGGGGCGAGGATTCGCTGGGAGTGAGCCGGCGCCCCGAGGCGGCTCTGCGGATCAAGGCGGCCCGGCGGATCAGGGCGGCCCGGCGGATCGGGGCGGCTCGGCGGATCAGGGCGGCCCGCGAGCCTCAGCCCAGAAAGTCGCAATACCGATCGACGTGCGCGGCCAGATCGAGCGTGTGTTGGCGGGTGAGCCGCTCGGCCAATTCGGTATCACGCTTCTCGAGCGCCTCGATGATCTTCAGATGATCGATGATCGAGCGCGCCGCCCGGTCGTTCTGCGTGATGGTCGCGCGGCGGATTGCGCGCACGTGAGTAAGGAGGTTGCGGGTCGCATCGATGATGGTCTGTGAGCCCCCGAGCGCGATGACCGCCGTATGGAACGCGATGTTCGCATCCGAGTACTCGCACAGATGCTCCGACGGCGGCGAGCTCTGGAAGCCGTCGAACAGATGCCGCAGCGTGGCGATGTCCGCATCGGAGGCATGCAGCGTCGCGAGCCGGGCCGCCATCGATTCGAGCGCCGCCCACATCTGGATCATCTCGATGATCTCGCGCTTCGATTTGCGCACGATGTAGATGCCGCGCCGGGGCACCGTGCGAATGAACCCCTCTTGTTCGAGGAGCGACAAGGCCTCGCGGATCGGGGTCCTGCTCACGCCGAGCGCGGTCGTAAGCTGGCGCTCATCGAGGCGCAGTTCCTGCTTCGGGTCGTAGATGTCCGTCTCGGCGATCGCGTTCTTGAGAAGCGCGTACGCTTGATCGCGCAGACTGGTCGCGTTCAGCGGCCCGA
>JBEKVP010000068.1:0-8751 GCA_049513935.1 Steroidobacteraceae bacterium | reverse complement strand
AACTGACAGACGACCGGATGAACACGATGATCTGTTTGTATTGGATCTTGAAACTGAAGGCGCGATTCCTGTCAGGCGACTACACCGAGGCACTGGCGGCGGCTGCCAAGGCGAAGCCGCTGCTTCGTAGGGAGGCCGTCCAGATCTATTTGCTTGACTATTCCTACTACACCGCGCTGACGGTCGCGGCGCTCTACGAGGACGCCTCCGCGGATGACAAGGCCGAGTGGCGCAATCTTCTGACGGCGCACCGGGAACAGTTGCGCGAGTGGGCGGACAATTATCCGCCGACATTCGCCGACAAGCACGCCCTGGTGTCGGCTGAGGTCGCGCGAATCGAAGGGCGGGACGCCGAGGCCATGCGTCTGTACGAGCAAGCGATAAAATCGGCGCGCGAGCACGGATTCGCCCAATGCGAGGGTCTCGCCCACGAGGTGGCCGCGCGATTCTACGCGGCGCGCGGCGTGGAGAGCATCGTCCAGACGTGCCTTCTCAATGCGCGGCACTGCTATCTGCGCTGGGGTGCGCTTGGCAAAGTCCGGCAGCTTGACCAGCGCCATCCCAGGTTGCGTGAGGAGTCGACCGCGTCCGCGCCGAGTGCGACGATCAGCGCACTTGTCGAACAACTGGACGTCGGCACCGTGGTCAAGGCTTCGCAGGCGGTGTCGAGCGAGATCGAGCTCGCTAAGCTCATCGAGACGCTGATGAAGATCTCGATCGAGCATGCCGGGGCCGAGCGAGGGGTGCTCATCCTGTTCACGGGCAACGAACCGCGGATCGCCGCCGAGGCGAGCACGGGCCGCGGCAATATTGAGGTGATACTGCGAAATTCGGTCATGGCGCCCACCGAACTGGTCGAGTCCGTGTTCCACACCGCCGTGCACACGCGCGAGAGCGTGATCCTGGACGATGCCTCGGCCCAAATGCCATTCTCTGCGGACGAGTACGTGCGTGAGAAGCGCGCCCGCTCCGTGCTCTGTCTTCCCTTGGTCAAACGAGGCAAGCTCGTCGGCGCACTGTATCTCGAGAATAACCTGGCGCCGCGCGTGTTCACGTCGGCCAAGCTCGCGGTCCTGAAGCTCCTCGCCTCGCAGGCGGCCATTTCGCTGAAGAACGTGCGGCTCTATGACGAACTGCGCCTGGAAAACAGCGAGCGCCGGCGAGCCGAAGCGGCGCTACGGCGCAGCGAGGCCTATTTGACCGAGGCGCAGAAACTCAGTCATACGGGTACCTTCAGCTGGACCCCGTCGAGTGGGGAACTATACTGGACGGAGGAGACATACCGAATTTTTGAGTACGACCCGAAGGTAACCCCGACGTTGGAACTGTGGCTGCCCCGGGTTCACCCCGAGGATGCTGCCTACGTTCGGCAGATGCGGGAGCGCGCAGCCGACGACGATCGGGATCTTGCTTACGGGTATCGATTGCGGATGGCGGATGGGAGAGTCAAATACGTCCACGTGGTAGCCCGTGCATTTCGAGATGAGACAGGCGACGTCGAGTTCGTGGGTGCGGTCATGGATGTCACCGCGATCCGGCTGGCGGAGGGTGAGCTACATAAAACCCGCACCGACCTTGCGCATGTGATGCGCGTGAGCAGCTTGGGCGAGCTCACCGCCTCGGTCGCTCACGAGGTCAATCAGCCGCTCGGCGCCGTCATGTTCAACGCGGAGGCCTGCTTGACCTGGCTTCGGTGCGACCCCCCCAACATGAGCGAAGCGCATGCCGCCCTCGAGAGGATCTTACGGGACAGTACTCGGGCGGGCGAGGTCATTCGGCGCATCCGTGCGCTCGCGAAAAAGACGGACACGAAATTGGCGCCGCTCAATCTCAATGACCTCCTGAGCGAGGCGGTGAGCTTCGTGCAGCATGAGCTCTTGAGCTCCCGGGTGGCGTTGCGGGTGGAACAAGCGAGCACGCTCCCGATCGTTCTCGCCGATAAGGTTCAGCTGCAGCAGGTCATCCTGAATCTCGTGAGCAATGCCATTGAAGCCATGCAACCGGTCACGGATCGAGCGCGCGAGCTCGTGATCCGAACGGAGCGAGACGACGCGCAGCAGGTGCGCGTCACGGTGACGGACTGCGGCGTTGGGTTCTCCGCAGATAGCATGGGTCAGCTGTTCAACACTTTCTTCACCACCAAATCGAGCGGCATGGGCATGGGACTATCGATCTGCCGCTCGATCATCGAACTTCACGGCGGACGTATCTGGGCTCTGCCGAATGCACCTCACGGCGCCACTATCCAGTTCACTCTGCCCTTACATCCAGTGGCCGCATAGCCGCAAGCTCATGGGCACCGTCTGCGGCAGCGCAACCCGAGCATTCGCATGCTTTTCGCATCATTTCAAATGAAATAGACTGGACCACGGTTGCAATCGTCGCATGATTCAGCCCGCGCAGACTCCTCTCGGATGCCCCGCGAGGGCAGGGAGCTCAGCTAACACGATGCAGCGCAACAACCCCAGTCGCTTTACGCCGCCCACATGCTCGCCATAGTCCGTATCGCGTTGAGCCGACCCTACACGTTCATCGTGGCGGCGCTGCTCATCTTCCTCATCGGCACGCTCGCCGCGCTGCGCATGCCGATCGATATTTTTCCGAGCATCAACATCCCCATCATCGGCGTGGCCTGGCAGTATCAGGGCCTGCCGCCCGACGCTATGGCCGGGCGCATCGTCACCCCGTTCGAGCGTGCACTGACGACGACGGTCAACGACATCGAGCACATTGAGGCGAATTCCTACACTACCTTCGGTATCATCAAGATCTTCTTTCACCCGACGGCAAATATCGCCACCGCCAACGCGCAGGTCACCGCGATTTCGCAGACCTTGCTCAAGCAGATGCCGCTCGGCGCAACGCCACCGCTGATCGTTAATTACAGTGCCTCGACGGTACCCATCATCCAACTCGCGCTGTCTGGCAAGGGACTGACCGAGCAGAATCTCGCGGATCTTGGCTTGAACTTCGTGCGCACGCAACTCGTGACGGTGCAAGGCGCGGGCATTCCCTATCCGTTCGGCGGCAAGACGCCGCAGGTGATGTTCGACCTCGACACCGCAGCGATGCAGTCGCGTGGCCTGACCGGCCAAGACGTCGCCAACGCGCTCGCCGCGCAGAACCTCATCACGCCGGCGGGCACGGAAAAGATCGGCGACTTTGAGTACACCGTCAACTTGAACAGCGCGCCATCGAAAATTGCCGAGCTCGCCGACCTGCCGATCAAGAGTGTGGGCGGTGCCATGGTTTACATGCACGACGTCGCGCAAGTGCACAACGGCAGTGCGGTGCAGGTCAATGTCGTCCACGTGGACGGCAATCGCTCGGTGCTCTTGAGCGTGTTCAAGAACGGCGCCACCTCAACGCTCGACATCGTCAGCGGAATCAAGAAGATGCTGCAGGTCATCAAACCCTCGCTGCCGGACGCGCTGGAGATTAAGCCGATTGGGGACCAGTCCCTATTCGTGCGCGCCTCGATCCAGGGCGTGATCCGCGAGGGCGTGATTGCGGCGGCCCTCACCAGCCTGATGATTCTTTTGTTCCTCGGCAGCTGGCGCTCGACCCTGATCGTGACCACCTCGATTCCGCTTGCGGTCCTCGGCGCGATCGCCACCCTCTCGGCAATCGGCGAGACGCTCAACATCATGACCTTGGGCGGGCTCGCTCTCGCCGTGGGCATACTGGTCGACGAGGCGACGGTGACGATCGAGAGCATCAACTACCACCTTGAACAGGGAAAAGAGGTGGAGACGGCCATCATCGATGGCGCTTCGCAGATCGTCATCCCGGCCTTCGTCTCCTTGCTCTGCATCTGTATCGTGTTCATTCCGATGTTCTTCCTGAGCGGCGTGGCGCGCTTCCTGTTCGTACCCATGGCGGAAAGCGTGATGTTCGCCATGGTCTTCTCGTTCCTGCTTTCCCGCACGCTCGTGCCGACGCTAGCGAAGTACCTCCTGCGCATGCATGTCGAGCACGTCGATCAGCACGGCGATCCTGTCAGTCCGCCGCGGTCGCGGAACCCGCTGGTTCGCTTTCAACACGGCTTCGAGGAGCGCTTCGCGCAGTTTCGCACCGGGTATCACAACCTGTTGGCGCTCGCCATCGAGCATCGGCAACTCTTCGTCGCGGGTTTCCTCGGTTTCATCGTGCTCTCGTATCTGCTCACGCCGTTTCTCGGCCGCAATTTCTTTCCGCAGGTCGATGGAGGTCAGATGCTGCTGCACGTGCGTGCGCCGGTCGGCATGCGCATCGAGGAGACCGCTGCGCGCTTCACCGATGTGGAAAAGGCGATCCGCGAGGTGATACCGCCGCGCGAAGTGGCGGCGATAGTCGACAACATCGGCACGTATCTCTCGTCGATCAATACCATCTACAATAACACCGGCACGATCGGCGAGTCCGATGGCGACATTCAGATCTCGCTCAACGCGGATCACAAGCCGACCGCCGACTACGTCGCCCGTCTGCGAAATGAGCTGCCGCGCCGCTTTCCGGGTATGACTTTCTCGTTTCTGCCGGCGGATATCGTGAGCCAGATCCTCAATTTCGGCGCGCCGGCGCCGATCGATCTGCAAGTCCGCGGCAACGACCTCGGCGCGGACTACGCCTACGCGAACAAGCTCCTGGCGCAGGTCCGGCATGTCACGGGCGTCGCCGATGCGCGTATCCAGCAGTCGGGGGCTCTGCCGACACTCAATGTCGACATCGATCGCACGCGCGCCCAGTACACTGGGGTGACCGCGACCGACGTGACCAACAGCCTGGTCGTTAACCTCGCGAGCTCGCTCCAGGTTGCGCCCACCTACTGGCTCAATGAGAAGAACGGCGTCACCTATCCGATCGCGCTGCAGACCCCGCAATACCAGATCGATACCCTGCCGGCGCTGCAGAATCTGCCCATCAACGCCACCGGCGCGCCGACCACAGTGCTCGGGGGCATCGCCGACATCCACCGAACCCACAGGGATGCCGTGGTCTCGCAGTACAATATTTCCTCGATGGTCGAGATCTACGCGACCACCCAGGGGCGCGACCTGGGCGCGGTCTCGAGCGACATCCAGAAAATCATCGCCCGGAACGACAAGGACAAGCCGAAAGGGTCGATCGTCGCCCTGGTCGGTCAGACCGCGACCATGAACAGCGCCTACTCGGGCCTCTTGTTCGGACTCTTGGGCGCCATCGTGCTGGTCTATTTCGTGGTCGTAATCAATTTCCAGTCGTGGACGGACCCCTTCATCATCATCACGGCGCTGCCGGCGGCGATCGCCGGCATCGTGTGGATGTTGTTTGGTACCCATACGACGCTCTCGGTTCCGGCGCTCACGGGCGCGATCATGTGCATGGGGGTAGCGACCGCGAACAGCGTGCTGGTGATCAGCTTCGCGCGCGAGAAGCTCAACGAGATCGGCGATGCGACGCAAGCCGCGCTCGAAGCGGGATTCGTGCGCCTGCGCCCGGTGTTGATGACGGCGCTCGCCATGGTCATCGGCATGCTGCCGATGGCCTTGGGGCTCGGCGAAGGCGGCGAGCAGAATGCGCCGCTCGGCCGCGCGGTCATCGGCGGCCTGATCTTCGCCACCATCTCGACCCTGTTCTTCGTCCCCGTGATGTTCAGCATCATTCACCGGCACCAGGGCCCCAAGCCTGCGCCGGCAACCAGACCCGGAGCCAGCCATGTCCCAGCCTGATCGAATTCATGGCGAGCAACTTGCGCGCCGACTGCGCCGGGTGGGCGGCGCCTTCGCGCTCCTCGCCATCGCCGTGGTTGTGTACGGCCTGGGCACACGCGCCGCGCAAAACTCGAGCCTGCGCGATTTGACCGAGGCCCAGGCCCTGCCCGTCGTCGCCGTCGTGACGCCGACCAAGGTCGAGAATCAGGCGGGTTTGGACCTGCCCGGACGCCTCGAAGCCTACATCCGTGCGCCCATCTACGCGCGCGTCCCCGGGTATCTGAAAAGCTGGAAGTACGACATCGGCGGCAAGGTGAAGGCGGGCGAGGTGCTCGCCGAGATCGATACACCCGATCTCGACCAGCAGCTCATGCAAGCGCGGGCGAGCCTTAGAGTCGCCGAGGCCAATGCGAAGCTCGCGCAGATCACCGCGGAGCGCTGGCAGTCGCTCGCCAACACCGACGCCGTCGCCAAGCAGGACGTCGACACGCGCACCTTCACCTGGAACGCCGATATGGCCCAGGTCAAGGCGGCGCAGGCGAACGTCGACCAACTGGTCGCCGAGGAGGGATTCAAGCGCCTGATCGCGCCATTCGACGGCATCGTGACCGCGCGCGAGACCGACATCGGTGCGCTCATCAATGTGGGAGCCTCCGGCGGAGGCATCAGTGTGGGGTCGGCCGGGGGAGCGGAGCTGTTCGTGGTGTCCGCGACGAGAAAACTGCGCGTCTACGTCAGCGTGCCGCAGAACTACGTGCCGAGCGTGCCCCCCGGCACCAAGGCCTCGATCAGGGTGCCCGAACATCCCGACAAAACCTACAGCGGAACGGTAGAGGCTTCAGCGCAGGCGGTCATTCCGACCACCGGCACCACGCTGATGGAACTCGTCGTCGACAACGCGGCAGGCGAGATGATGCCGGGCGACTATGCCAGCATCCATCTGCAGATCGCCGCCGCCCCCAATGTGCTCAGCGTGCCCTCGAGCGCGCTCATCTTCGACGCCAAGGGACTCTCCATTGCGACCGTGGACTCGCAGGATCGCGTACTGCTCAAGCCCGTGTCGATCGCGCGCGATTTGGGTGCGGTCGTCGAGCTCGCGTCGGGCCTCTCTCCGAACGACCGCGTGATCCAAAATCCGCCCGATGGAGTCGGCAACGGCGACCAGGTACGTCTCGCCGGCGCGGCGGGCACCGGCCAGGCGGGGAACAAGAATGACAAGGGCTAGAAACTTGCGCGGATGCGGCGCGGCGTTGACGCTTCTGCTCGGCGCCTGCTCGCTCGCGCCGCCGCTGAAGACCCCGGATGTTGCTACCGGCGATGCCTTCAAGGAACTCGGGCCGTGGACGCAGGCGGAGCCGGCTGACCGTCTGCCGCGCGACAGCTGGTGGATGCTTTACGACAACGCGGAGCTCGACGAGTTCGAGAAGCGGCTGATCGCGGGGAATCCGACGCTCGCGGCAGCGCTCGCCAATTACGCGCAGGCGAGGGCGTTCGCGGACCAGGCGCGCGCAGGGCTTTATCCCACGCTGAGTCTCAACGCCAGCACGGAGCGCGCCCGCGAATCGGTCAATGCGCCGCTCATAACGAACGCCACGCCGCGGTACTATGATAACAACGTGCTTGGCGGCAGCGTGAGCTACGAGCTCGACCTGTGGGGGCAGATTCGCAACGAGGTCGCCTCCGCCAAGGCCAGCGCCGCTGCATCGGCCGCGGATCTCGAGAACGCCCGCCTGTCGCTGATCGCGCAGCTCGCCGGGGATTACATTCAACTGCGCAGCCTCGACCGCAACAGCGCGATCCTCGATGAGACGGTGAAGGCCTATTCACGCGCGCTCGAGCTCACGGAACAGCGCCACGGTGCGGGCATCGCGCCCGGCCTCGACGTCTCACAGGCGCGGACACAGCTCAACTCCGCGCGCTCGCAGGCGGAGCAGACCCTCGCCCAGCGCGCGCTCATGGAGCACGCCATTGCGGCGCTCCTCGGCGTGTCGGCGTCGACATTCTCGATCAAGCCGCAAATCGTTCCGATCACGCTGCCGCGGATTCCGACCGGCGTACCCGCCACGTTGCTCGAGCGCCGTCCGGATATCGCGGCCGCGCAGCGCCGCATGATGGCGGCCAATGCCAATATCGGTGTGGCGCGCGCCGCGTATTTTCCGACCATCACCTTGGGTGGCCAGGGCGGTTTCCAGAGTACCAGCTACTCGAACTGGCTCAGCGCCCCGAGCTCGTTCTGGGCGATCGGGCCAAACGCCCTGCTGAGCGTATTCGATGGCGGACTGCGCCGTGCGCAGGTGGCGCAGGCGCGCGCCGAGTTCGATGCTTCCGCCGCCTACTACCGCGGCACCGTCGTGAGCGCGTTCCAGCAGGTGGAAGACAGCCTGGCGACGCTCAATCATTACCACGACGCCACCGTCGAAGAAAAGGCCGCGGTGGACGCTGCGCAGCGTACGCTCGACTTCGCCTTGGCGCTCTACAAGCAGGGTGCCACCGACTACCTCACCGTGGTCACCTCTCAGACCGCCCTCTTGCAGACCCAGCTGGAGGCACTCAATCTCGATACCCTGCAGCTGAGCTCCAGCGTCAACCTGATCCTTGCGCTTGGCGGCGGTTGGCAGGACTCCCCCAGGACGGCGAGCGGCAAGACGGTCGACGCGAAGCACCCCGGATAGACATTTTGAGCTGCGGCGGAGCGAGGAGAGCGATTCGCAACTCCCCGCTCCGGCGGCACGAGGGTCCCTCGCTTACCTTCCGCCCTCTTTGATCGACAGATAATCGATCACCGGCTTGTCACCGGCCGCTTTCCTCGCGACGCGCAGCGCGTCCTGCAAGTCCCAACCGCTGAAGACGAACCCCCGTAACACGACGGAATCCCCCTCGATCGATACCCTGACGTGCCTATCGTAGACATAGGGACTGTCATGCAACGCCGCCCTCACCCGCCGCTTCAGTTCCGTGTCCGACACCCAATCCCCGCCTTGGGTGGTTGAAGCCGCGAGGGAAACCGCCCGGCTGCTTGCCGGCGCGGCTGCGTTCTGCGCGTCAGCCGACGTGGCGATACTTCCCAATCCGCAGACCA
>JBEKVP010000067.1:0-8831 GCA_049513935.1 Steroidobacteraceae bacterium | reverse complement strand
ACCGCGCGAAGCGGCGACGGGCGTTGCCATGAGGGCGACGTATCCGGGCGGCAGCAAAGCTCGACCATGCCAGACCCCTTGCTGCAGCAAGAACTGACCGTAGCGCGCCCAGTCGCGGGGTGTCGCGTATACATAAGAGGAGCCGACCAGGGTGCCGTGCGCGTCGGCCTCGATGACCGCGCTCCTCATCCCCAAGGGCTCGAAGAGCAGCGCGCGCGCCACCGACGCAGGCGAGCCGCCGGCCGCATCTTGCACGAGGCGCGACAGGATCACGGCGCTGCCGCTCGAGTAGTTCCAGAAGGAGCCCACCGGATGCGCGAGCGGGTGATTGCGCGCGAAGGCCGCCATGTCGGGCTCGAGGAACAGCATGCGCGTGACGTCGGATACGGCCCCGTAGCCTTCGTTCCAGTCGAGCCCACTCGACATCGCCAGAAGGTCGCGGATCTTGACGGCCGCGCGCGCATCGCCCGTGGGCCAGAGCGCGCTCGTGGTAAGACCGAGGCGTCCGTCCTTGATGAGGGTACCCACGAGGCCGGCCGTGACGCTCTTCGCCATCGACCAGCCGAGCTGCGGCATGCGCGCATCGAAGCCGGGGCCATAGCGCTCGGCCACGATCCGGCCGCCATGCACCACGATCACGGCGCGGGTCGCAGATCCGGTGAGCGCGTCGTCCGCGATCAGCCGATCGAGCCCGGGATCGGTGCGCACGCTCTCGCCGTCGGGCCAGTCGCTCGCAGCGCCTGCCTCGGGTACGGCCCACAGAGGCGCGGCGGGCTCGGGCGGGTGCATCGGGTCAAGACCCGAGACGCCCGCCAGGTTGCCGTCGGGAACGGCCACGCAGCTGCGATCGGGGCGGGCGGCGGCAAGCCCATCGCCGATGAAGCCTAAGAAGCCGGCGCGCACCAAGCCATGAGCAGGGTCGACCGACACACGCATGAGCCGCAGCACCGCCGCCGCGCCCGGTGCCTGCACGTCGTCGCGCAACACACCGGCGGGATCGCGCCCGGCGAGATACAGGTTCGAGCAGACGATCTTGGCGGCGTAGTTGGCGCCGACCCGCAGGAGCCCGGGCGGCCTTGCCCAGAGCGCGAGGAGAAGCCCGCCGATAAGCGCGGCGATCGCGCCCGAGGCGAGCGCGATGCGCTGGGATTTCGCGGCGGCGGCCATGTCGCTCGCAGCATACCCGGTCGGCTATGATTTCCGGACGGATCAAACGCGCTGCGAGGAGCGCTCTTATGGACGATGGAGCGGCGAGCGGCGGTCGCACACCGGCTGGGGCCTCTACCGCGGCCGGCCTCGCGCTCGCTCTTGCGGTGCTTGGCCTCACCGGAGCGGCCGGCGCCTCCGCATCACCCGCGCTCGCTCCCGCCAAGCCCCAGGATCTGTGCGTGACCGAGGGCGAGGTCGCGGCGCTCGGTGCGACCGGCTTCGCCGTGGAAAGCCCCAAGATGCGCGCGTTCTTGAATCGTGCGACCAGCCAGAGCGTCGAGGCCCGCTTCAAGTATCTGGGCGGCACCGCCCACGAGTCCCGTTTGGGATCGGGCGAGATCAGGCGCCAGTTCGGCCTGAAGCTCAAGGCCCAGGACGCGTGCAATCTCGTCTATGCGATGTGGCGCATCGAGCCCGAAGCGAAGCTCGTGGTGTCGGTGAAGACGAACCCGGGAGAGCACACGAGCGCCGAGTGCGGCAACCGCGGCTACCGCAACGTGAAGCCGCTCCGCTCGGCTGGCCTTCCGAGACTGCGGCCGGGAGAGGCGCATGCGCTGCGCGCCGAACTCAACGGCGCTTCGCTGCGCGTGTTCGTCGACGGCTACCCGGTGTGGGAGGGCGATCTCGGAGCGGAGGCGCTGTCCTTGGCGGGACCCGTCGGCCTGCGCTCGGACAACGCGCGGCTCGAGATCGAGCTCGGCACGGGGGCGCCGCTTGCGGGCGCGGCGGGCGAGCCGAGGGCCTGCCCCGCGGGCGGCGCCGAATCCGAGTGAGAGGCGTGTAACGGGCGCGTGCGGCGGGCGCCTGCGGCGCTCAGCTGCTCGCCGGGATGAGGGAGCCCAAGAGCTCCGCCGCGCCGTTCCAGAGCACCTGGATGCCGATGCAGAACAGAAGGAACGCCGAGAGGCGCACGATGATGGTGGTGCCGGTGGCGCCGATGAAGTCGGCGATCCGGGCCGAGTGGCGGTAGAGGAAGTACACCAACAGTGCGAGCAGGAGCGCGGCCGCGAGGGTCTCGAGAAAGAACGCAAACAGTGCGGCATGAAAAGCGGGCGGGCGACCCGCGCCGATCGAGATCGCCACCGAGATCGTTCCGGGCCCGGTGGTGAGCGGCATGGTGAGGGGATAGAAGGCAAGGCGGCTCGGCGGTGTGTCGATCGAGCGCGGGTAGGCGGGCGCTTCGCTGCGCCGCTGCTCGGTCGCGTCGGGCTCGTTCAGCATGCGCCATCCCGACATCGACACGATGATGCCGCCCGCGACCCGCAGCACCGGAATCGAGATGCCGAAGAAGATCAAGACGTAGGCGCCGATGTAGAGCGAGGCCGCGACGATCGAGAAGGCGTAGATCGCCACCCAGCGCGACACCGCGGAGCGCAGCTTGGGGTCCATTCCCTGGGTCGCACCGAAAAAGATGAAGGCGCCGGAGAACGGATTGACGATGGAGAAAAGCGCGCCGAAGGCGAGCAGGAAGGTCGTCAATTGAGCCGCACCGACCCTCGCGTGTCGTCTCGGCTCGGCGCTCGAAAATCGTATGGCTGCTCGATCTGCATGATGCGCTCGAGAATCTCGGGTATTTCGAAGACGGCGCGATTCTTGATGTGCGACATGCTAGCGCGAAACCGGTCCAAGCGGCTTACAATCTCGGCAACGCCTGCGCGCACCGACCGGAACGAGTCGAGCACGATGCCCGCGTTGTTTTCCCGGACCCAATCGATGTTGTAGCGCTCTTGCGGCATGGTCCAGGTATTGCCGACCACGATCACCGGCAGCCCCTGCTGGACCGCCTCGCTGATGCTTCCCGGGCCGGGCTTGCCGATGAAGAAATCGCAGAGCTGCATGTAATAGCGGATCTGGGCGGTGAAACCGACGATGTGCCGCGGCGCCGACGCCGTCATGCCCGCGAGGCGCTGCTCGAGCACTTGGTTGTGTCCGCAGATTAAAATGAGCTGCGTGTCGTCGAGGCGTTTGGCAATGGTCTGCATGACCCGCGATCCGTGACCGCCGAACATCACGATCCCGGTCGGCCGATCCGGATCGAGCCCGAGCTTCCCGAGCTCCCGGCGGCGGTCGATGGGCGAGTCGAGGTAGAAGTCGGGGCGAATGATCATGCCCGAGGTCCGATGGACCCGATAATCGCCGTAGCCCATCGCGCGCGCCTGCGCCGCGGCCTTCGGCGTACCACAGATGAAATGCTGCTCCTGGCCGGGCTCGATCCAGAAGTGCGGCGGCAAGTCCGCGAAGTCGGTGAGGATGGTGACGTAGGGAGCGCCCAGCCTCGCGGCGGTGAGCCCCTCGTACATCACGCGATTGAAGTTCGGTATGAGCGAGACCACGAGGTCGGGGCGGGTCTTGCGCCAGTGACGCTTGAGACGGCGGGCCATCGAGCGGTGGCTGAAACGGATGAGCGCCTGCAGGAGCTTCAGCTCCTGCGTGAGGCCGACGCTCCAGCCGCGCGCCAGGCGAGTGTTGTAAAGGTCCTCCCAATCCATGCCCGTGGTCTTGCGGAACACGTCTTTCGGATCGAGGATCTTCATCAGATTGACGAGACGCACCTGCCAGGGCTTGCCTTGCTGGCGGATGACGGTCTCGAGGGCTGTCGCGGCGGCCCGATGCCCGCCGCCCGCGTTGAAATAAACCAGGTCGATTGTCTTCGCCGCCATCGAGCGATGCACCATGTCTTGAGGCGTCTCGGCCAGGGACAGGACCCGGATATTGCACTGCCAACGTGAACATCGGATGAAGGGGGATACCCGGCGGCGCTCGCCCAAGGGATATCGAAGATGTTACAGTTTTCGCTCTTGCCGCCGGCCCCAAGGTGCGCGGCATACCGACCGGCGATTGACTGCGAGGTGACCATGAGCGCGAGCCCCAAATCCGTGTCCTTGAGCTACGCGCAGGCGCGCATCGATCTGGCAGCCTGCTACCGGCTCTCGGATCACTTCGGCCTCAACGAGGGCATCGACAACCACATGACCATGCTGGTGCCCGGGCAGAGCGATCGGTTCCTGCTCGCGCCCTTCGGACTGCATTGGTCGGAGGTACGGGCGAGCGACTTCATGGTCGTGGACTTCAGCGGCCAGATCGTGAGCGGCCGCGGCCCGATCGAGGACACGGCGCTCTATATTCATATGCCCGTGCACCGTTTGTCGCCGAAGGCGCGCTGCGTGCTGCACACTCACATGCCGTATGCAACCGCGCTCTCCATGCTCGAGAATCCGCGCCTCGAGATGGCGGTGCAGAGTGCGCTCGGTTTTTATGAGGACGTGGCGTACGACCCCGATTACAACGGACTCGCCTTCGATCAGACGGAGGGCGAGCGGATGGCGCGCACGCTCGGCGACAAGTCGGTGCTCCTCTTGGGCAATCACGGCGCGCTCGTGATCGGGGAGACCATCCCGCAAGCGTTCGAGCGACTTTATTTCCTCGAGCGGGCCTGCCAGGCGCAGGTGCTCGCGCTCTCCACGGGGCGCGCGCTCAAGCTGATCCCTGAGAAGGTCGTGCGGGCCACGGTGGCGCAATTTAAGTCCGGTGCGCAGGTCGGCGGGCGCGATCGCGCGGATCTGCATTTCGAGGCGCTCAAGCGCATGCTCGACCGCAATCACTCGGACTACGCGAGCTGAGCAAAGGCCCCCCACCCAGGTCGGGGCCCGCCGCGGCCTCCGATGCCGCGTATGACGCGCAGGCGACCACCATCGTGGCGGCCAAGGATGCGGCGCGCATCACGACGCGCCCCGCCATCATCGTGGGGCTCCTTGCGACGGCGCTGTTCATCAATTACATCGATCGCGGAGCGCTCGCGACCGCAGGACCGCTGATCCGCCGCGATTTACATCTCGACCCCGAGCAGTTCGGCCGACTCTCGGCCGCCTTCTTTTGGATTTACTGGTGGGTGCAGATTCCAGTCGGCTGGCTGGCAGAGCGTATTGGCGCTCACCGCGTCCTCATCGCCGGCATCGTGGTGTGGGCGACGGCCACCATGTGTACGGGCGTGGCCAGCAGCTTCGCGATGCTGATCGGGCTTCGCATGATGCTCGGTCTCGGCGAGAGCGTAGGATTCCCCACGGTCTCGAAGCTGGTCGCCGCCGTCGTGCCCGTGGCCAAGCTCGGCAAGGCCAACGGGATCGTCGGGCTGGGATACCTCATGGCTCCCGGTGTCGGCATCTTCATGGCGCGATTCCTCATCGACGAGGCGGGATGGCGCGGCATGTTCCTGACGTTCGGCCTCGCCTCTCTGCTCTGGATCGTCCCATGGGCCATGGTCAAACTGCCGAAGATCGCGACCGCGCCGAGCGATGCCGAGACGCCCACTTGGAGCATGATCCTGCGCCAGCGCGCACTCTGGGGCACGAGCCTCGGCCTGTGCTGCAGCAATTATCTGTGGTACTTCATCTTGAGCTGGCTGCCCTCCTATCTCGTGGACGAGCGCGGATTCTCCATGCACAAGATGGAGAATCTGTCGATGTTGGGCTATT
Source organism: Steroidobacteraceae bacterium (assembly GCA_049513935.1). Taxonomy (GTDB): domain Bacteria; phylum Pseudomonadota; class Gammaproteobacteria; order Steroidobacterales; family Steroidobacteraceae; genus Bog-1198. The sequence goes on along the minus strand of JBEKVP010000067.1, from coordinate 3,150 downwards.
TCCTCAACGGATTCAGCGCGCTCGCGATTGGCTGGAGCATCGATCGCTACATCGCGCGCGGGCACGGGTCGGCGAACTTCGGCTACAAGCTGGTGATGGTAATCGCGCATCTCGGGTCCGTGCCCTGCATGCTCGCGATGGGATTCGGCTCCGAGACCGAAGCCATCGTCGGCATGTTCGGCTTTCAGTTCCTGATGGGCGCCTCCTCGCCGGGCATGTATGCGATGTCGCAGATTCTCGCCGGGCCGCGTGCGTCCGGCCGCTGGGTGGGTATCCAGAATGCGCTCGGCAACTTCTCGGGCCAGATCTCGACCTGGCTCACGGGGTTCATCGTGCTGCGCACCGGTCATTTCGGCGTCGCCTTCATCGCCGCCGCCGTCGTCAGCCTGCTCGGCATCGTGGGCTGGATCGGGATGATCCCCAGGCTCGCGCCGATCAAGTGGTGGCGCGATGCCGTGCCGGACGCGGCCCCGCAGAAAGCCTGAAGATCGCGCGAAGTGTGAGCCGCGTCACAGCCGCTCCCGATCCCATGTCGCGTCTCCCGAACGTCGCCCTGCGCAGACATTACGCGCCGGAGCGTTCGGCCCTAGCATGGACTCAACGATCAATAGGTGTATGAGTCCATGTTCAGCAAGTTGACAGAATCCGGAGAGGCCCCGACGAGCCAGGCGCTGGATGCGTTTGCCGAGCTCATCTGCGCGCTCGCGCCCGAGGTGTGCAGCGTGTCGTTCCACGATTTCGCGGCGGACACGCTGCTGTTGAGCGAGGATTTCCTGCTCCCGGAGGATCACCAGCTGGTGGAGGAGTGCCTGGCGCGCGATCAGACGGGCGTGCACTCGATTCAGTACGGCACGCGCGAGGGCTCGCGCTATTCCATTGCGATGCCGGTGCGCGACGCCCGGGGCGAGGTCAACGGTGCGGTGCGCCTCAGCGTCGACTCGCAGATCACCGATCCGAGAACCGAGGAGCCGCTCGAGCGGCGTCTCGCGCCGCTGATGGTGTGCCTCGCGGCCGAGTTCGAGCGGCGCCGCGCGCTGCCGCCGGCGCCGGAGCCGGACGAGAAGCAGATCGCACAGATCGAGCGCGCGCTCGAGGCGGAGCGCTTCGAGCTCTACCTGCAGCCGATCCGTTCGCTGCACGAGACGGCGCGCATGCCGCACTATGAGGTGCTGCTGCGCTTGCGGGCCGACGGCGGCCTGCTCGAGCCCGGACTGTTCTTCGGCCAGGCGCTGCGCCGCAACTTGATGCCGAGCATCGATCGCTGGGTGGTGCGGAGCCTGCTCATCTGGCTGGCGAGCAACCGCAAGCTCTGGGCGAAGCTGCCCGCGGTGTTCTGCGTCAATCTCTCGTCGCAGTCGATGACCGACGCGGAATTCATCAACTTCATCGAATCCGCCATCGAGATGAGCGGCCTGCCGCCGCAGGCCCTGTGCTTCGAGGTCACCGAGCGCTACGCCGCTTCGGGCGACATCAGCGTGGCGGAGGCGATGCGCCGGCTCGAGGCGCTGGGTTGCGAGGTGGCGCTCGATGACTTCGGCGCGAACGCGCCCTCGTACGGGTACCTGCGCACCGTACCCGCGCACTACTTCAAGATCGACGGCTCGCTCGTCGTGGCTGCACCTACCGACCGCGTCGCGCGCGCGGTCATCTCGTCCATCGTGCGCATGGCGAGCGATCTCGGCGTGGAGACGGTCGCCGAGTCCGTGGAGTCGGACACCGAGCTTCAGGCCATGCGCGCGCTCGGCGTCGACTATGCGCAAGGGTTCCTGGTGGGCAAGCCGCAGTCCCTCGCGGGCTATCGGTTCATGGGCGGCGAGCCTAATTAGTCCGGCGAGAAATCCGGACTAGTCCGGCGAGCCGGCCCTCACCAGTCTGGATTCGGCAACTCGGCGAAGACCTCTTTGAGCGCCGACCCCCAGCGGGTGCGGATCATCCTGAAGTACTCGTGCTCGAAATCGATGCTGATGTGGGTCGCGAGCTTGAACTCGTCGCGGCGAACGATCGCGAGATCGAGGGGCGGGCCCACGGTGAGATTCGAGCGGATGGTGGAATCCATGGAGACCAGGGCGCATTTGGCCGCTTGCGCGATGCTGCTCGAGCGCGAGATCACCCGGTCGATGATGGGTTTGCCGTACTTCGACTCGCCGATCTGAAAGTACGGCGTATCGAGGGAGGACTCGATGAAGTTGCCGGCGGAATAGATGTGAAATAGCCGCGGCTCCTCGCCGCGGATCTGGCCGCCCAGGATGAACGTGCCGTTGAACTCGTGGCCGTGCTCCTTGAGCGCCTCGGCGTCGCGCTCGTAGATCTCGCGCAGCGCATCGCCCACGACACGCGCCGCATTGAAGAGGTTCTTGGCGCTGTAGATCTTGGGGGGCTCGCCGGATTTGTCGGGCGGCTCGTGCAGCAGATTGACGACCGCCTGGGTGATCCCGAGATTCCCCGCGGACATGAGCACCATCACCCGCTCGCTCGGACGCTGGAAGATCGCCATCTTGCGGAAGGTGTTGATCTGATCGACGCCGGCGTTGGTCCTCGAGTCGGACAGGAGCACGAGCCCGGTATCAACCAAGAGGCCAACGCAATAGGTCATAACGAAATTCTACCGAAGCGCTCCGGGCCCGGCGACCGGGCGCAACCCGCAATGTCGCGGAGTGAGGGTCAGATCACTGCTGCTGCTGCTGCTGTTGCAGCGCCGACTCCGCCACCAGCACGTTCGCCTCCATGCGCTCGCCGCCGCCGCCCTGGCGCACGCCGCGCACCGGCGCCGCATCCAGGTAGTCGCGGCCCACCGCGAGGCGGCAATAGGTGCGGATCGCCGGGCACTGGTGCGTCACGTCCATGCTGCGCCAGCCGATATCCGCCCCGAGCCATACATCGACCCAGGCGTGGCTCGCCGCATCGCCGGCGTCGCCCGAGTAGATGTAGCCGCTCACGTAGCGCGCCGGGATGCCGAGCGAGCGCGCCGAGGCGATGTACACGTGGGCGTGATCCTGGCACACACCCTCGCCGCTCTTGAAGGCCGTGGCCGCGCTGTCCTGGACCTCGCTGGTGCCGGATTTGTAGCGCACCGCGCCGATCACCGCCTCGGCGAGCGCTTCGGCCCGCTCCCACGGTTCCTTGACGTGCTCGACCGCCTTGCGCGCGAAC
>JBEKVP010000066.1:0-8852 GCA_049513935.1 Steroidobacteraceae bacterium | reverse complement strand
TTCAAGGTCATCCGCGACCGATTCGGCGCGCCGAAGACCAACACCAAGGCCGACGTCATCGAGCGCTATCAATTCGTGTTCCGCCACGACCGCGCGGGGCGGCTGGTCGACGCCCAGGAGTTCAAGCGCCTGCGCCTGCCGCGCGCCCGGTTCATGACGGACGTCGCCGATGAGCTGCTGCGCGAGGCGAGCGAGAGCTGCCGGATCGAGGGCGATGATCTCATCATCGAGCACTGCTACATCGAGCGGCGGCTGCGGCCCCTCAATCTGTTCCTGCGCGAGGCCGACCCCGCCGCCGCGGAATCCGCCATCGTCGACTACGGCAATGCGCTCAGGGATCTCGCGGCGAGCAACGTATTTCCGGGCGATCTGCTGCTCAAGAACTTCGGGGTCACCAATCACGGGCGCGTGATTTTCTACGACTACGACGAGCTGTGCCTGTTGTCGGACTGCGTGTTTCGCGACCTCCCGCAGCCACGCTTCGAAGAAGAGGAGACGAGTGCGGAGCCCTGGTTCCATTGCGGTCCGAACGACGTCTTCCCCGAGCAGTGGCTGCAGTTCCTCTCCATACCCTCGGCGCTCCACGAGGTGTTCCTGCAGCATCACGCGGAGATTCTAACCGCCGCGTGGTGGCGGGCGCAGAGCGCCAAGTGCGCAGAGCCGGTGGAGGCGCCGCCGATTCGCGCGCCGCTTCAGCTGGAGCGAGTGCCGGCGCAAGCCGTGTAGACCCGCGTCCCGTTCGAGGCGATCTCCGCGGGTGCGTGGGCAACGGATGCGTCGGAAGCGAGCGCCAGCTCCCACGTCCCCCTGGGGTGCGCTACCCGCTGCGGCGTAGCCGCGAAGTTGAAGACCGCGAGCACGCCCGCGTACTCGAAGCGCAGCCATGCGGCGCGCGCGTCGAATGCCGCTCGGGGTTTCCCCCGCGCCTCCTTGCGGGCGGCGCGGGCGGCCCGGAGGGCGATCAAGCGGCGGAACCAATCGAGGAGCTCGGCGTGCGGTGCGCGCACACGCTCCGACCAATCGAGCTTGGAGCGCTCGAATGTGCCCTGCGCTTGGGGGTCCGGAACCTCGCCGGCCCAGCGAAAACTCGCGAATTCCCGCGCGCGTCCTTCGGTGACCGCCTGCGCCAGGCTCGGATCCTGATGGTCCGTGAAGTATAGAAACGGCGTGTTCGCGCCCCACTCCTCTCCCTGAAACAGCAAGGGCACGAAGGGAGAGAGCAAGGTGAGCGCCGCAATCGCCTTGAGCCGCGGCGGGTCGAGCAGCATGGAAAGCCGCTCGCCCCGCGCGCGGTTGCCGATCTGATCATGGTTCTGTGCGCACACGACGAGCTGCTCCGGCGCCACGGCGCGCGGCGGCCGGCCGTGGCGCCGGCCGCGAAAGGCGGAATACTGCCCCTGATACACATAACCCTGGGTGAGCGCCTTGGCGACGTCCGCGAGGCCTTGAAAGTCCCGGTAGTAGCCCGCGGTCTCGCCGGTGAAATAGCGGTGGACGGCGTGGTGGAAGTCGTCGGCCCAATGCGCGTCGAGCGCGTAGCCGCCGCGCGCGACGGAGTGTACCAGTCGCGGGTCGTTGAGGTCGCTCTCGGCGATCAGCACGAGATCGCGATCCGATTCCGCGCCGAATCGACGTACCGCCGCCGCGAGCTCCTCGAGGATGTGCACCGCTTCGAAACTGTAGATCGCGTGCACCGCGTCGAGCCGCAATCCGTCGAACCCATAATCGCGCAGCCACATCAGGGCGTTGTCGATGACGAAGCGGCGCACCTCGTCGCTCGCCGCGCCGTCATAGTTGATCGCGTCGCCCCACGGCGTCTTCACCCGATCGGTGAAGTAGGGACCGTAGCAGCCGAGGTAGTTGCCGTCCGGGCCCAAGTGGTTGTACACGACGTCGAGTAGAACGGCGAGCCCCCGCTCGTGACAAGCGTCCACGAAGTGCGCGAGCTCTCGCGGCGTACCGTAGGCGGGCAGGGGCGCGAATAGATCGACCCCGTCATAGCCCCAGCCCCGGCGGCCGGGGAAGGTCGCGAGCGGCATGAGCTCCACATGGGTGATGCCCAGCGCCTGGAGGTGCTCGAGCTGCGCCTCGGCGGCAGCGTAGGTGCCTGCGGGCGTGAACGTGCCCACGTGCAGCTCGTAAATGACGGCCTCGCGCAGCGGCTTCGGCCGAAAGCCCGCGCGATTTGAGGGCTGCGCGGCCTCGAGCACGTGCGAGGCGCCGTGCACGCCGTGGGGCTGCCAGCGCGAGCGCGGATCGGGGAGCGGATCGCCGCCGTCGATCGAGTACTTGTATCCGCGGCGCACCAGCGAGGCATCGACGTCCGTCTGCCAATAGCCGTCGGCCGCGCGCGCCAGGCCGATGCGCCGATCGTCCGCGACCAGCTCCATCGATTTTGCCGCCGGCGCCCACACCGACAGGATCAAGAATCCTCCCGGATCAAGAGTGCCACGGGGAACTCGCCGAACAGCTCGGCCGGCTCGACCGCTCCTTGAGCCGGCGTGCCGCTGAACCAGTTCTTCCACATGCCGCGCGGCAGCCGCAGCCGCGTATCGCTCCAATCCCCGGCGAGCGTCATGCTGAAGCGGGGCACGACCGCGATGAGATTCTCGCCGCGCCGGAACGCGAGCAGGTTCCCGAGATGGGCGCCCTGCGCGACCAGCGGGTGATATTGGCTTTGGGCCGCGAAATCGCCCGCGCGCCGGCGGCGCAGCGCCAGGACCCGGTGGATCATCCAGAGTTTCGGCAACCCCGACTCCCAATCGCCGGCGGCCTCGGGTGCCGAAAGATCGCGGCAGCGCGCAAGCAGCTCCGCGCGCCGGTCGAAATCCACGGGTCGCCGGTTATCGGGGTCGACGAGACTCAGATCCCACAGCTCGGTCCCTTGATAAAAATCAGGAACGCCCGGCGCGATCAGCTTGATGAGCGTTTGCGCCAAGGAATTGATGCGCCCCGGAAGTATCAACGGCGCGATGAACGCCTCGAGGCTCGCGATGAACTCCGGCGTCTGAAATACCCCCTCGACGAAGCCGGCGATGTTGGCCTCGTAGCCGGCATTGGGCTCGTGCCAGGAGGTCCTGATCTTCGCCTCGCGGCACGCCTTCAGCATGTATTGCCAGCAGCGCTCGTGCGTGATCGGCCACGCCCCGATCAAAGTCTGGTACAGGAGATATTCGGCGTGCCGGTCCGGCGTGCGATTTCTCCATGCGGGTGCGGTGAGCTGCGACCATTGGTGCAGAGCTTCGGCCCACCGATCGGGAATCTCGGACAGGAGCGAGATCCGCGTCCTCACATCCTCGCTGCGCTTGTTGTCGTGAGTCGAAGTGGCGAGCAGGTTGTTCGGCCAGCGCTCGCTCAGATAGTGGCAGAACTCGTGGAACTTCTCTGCCGAGATCCCCGTGAGCGAGGCTTGCGCACCGACCTCGTTGCAGGACACCAGCCGATCGAAGAGGTAGAACGTCGTATCCTCGACGCCCTTCGCCATCACCGCCGGGGACAGCTGCTGCCACTGCGCGACGAATTCCTCTTCGCTCTCCTCGAGCTTCGGCTTGGCAAATAAGGCCGCGAGAAAATCGAACGCGGCGGGCTCGATTTCCGGAGAGCCGATCCTTGCGCTTTGCACCGCCTCGCCGAATGCGCGCTCATCGCTCGGATGCAAAGTATCGGCGGTGCGGTAGGTGCGGTAGACCGTCAACGCGGTGGTCACGCGCGCCAGCGCTTCGTGCAGATGACTCGGGCGCAGATCGCGCGTCGGCCATCTCGAGCGTGCGATCGCGAGCAGCGCCCTGCTCAGCCGATCGAGATCGGCTGAAAACGTGGACTCCACGATCTCGCGCTTTTTCTCCCGCACCAGCGCCGCGAAATTCACCGTATGGCCGGTGAAATCCGCGTAAGTCGCCGTCAGCGCGTCCGTGCGCCGATCGTCCATCCAGAGCCGATTGACCTTGGCGAGGAACTCGTAGCCGACCGTGCCGTCGACCGGCCAGTCCTCGGCGAGCCGTTCCTCGTTCTCCAGGATCTTCTCGACGTAGATGCGGCCGTGCGGCAGCAGCGCCCGCAGACGCTCGAAGTAGCCGCGCGGATCCGAGAGGCCGTCCGGATGATCGATCCGCAGCCCATCCAGCTGGCCCTCCGCGATCATCCTTTCGATGCGCCGGTGCGTGGCCTCGAATACCACCGCGGACTCGGTGCGGATGCCGGCGAGGGCGCCGACATCGAAGAACCGGCGGTAGTTGGTGAGTTCGCCTGCGAGCTTCCAGCCGTGAAGCCTGAAGAACTGCCGCTCGAGGACGGCGTGCAGCCAGTCCGGGTCGCCGCGGATTCGCTGCACGGCTCGCGCGAGCTCGCCCGAGCGGCGCGCGTCCTCGAGGACCAACTCTGCACGGCCGGCCTCGCGCCGATAGATCGCCCGCTCCTCCGCCCCGACCTGCTTCTCGCCGAGCATGCGGTTGAGCTCGTCGAAGCAATCGGTGCGCTCGGCGCCGAGCAACGCGCCCCACGAGGCGGGACCCAGCGGCCAGCTGTTGTTGAAATGCTCGACGCGCACCCGGCCCCCTTGCAGGGCGATCGAGAGCTCACCCTTCGCGAGCGACTCGCCGTAGGCGTGCGCGAGCGTGCAGATGTGTACGCAGAACGCCTGATCGGCCTGCCGCCGGATGTCGAAGTATCCGGCGTATTCGCTGAAGGGGCCGTGCGCCAGCGAGTCGTCCCACCAGGGGTTGTGGGCGGAGGCGGACATGTGGTTGGGCACGATGTCGAGCAGGATCTTGAGATCGCAGGCGCGCGCGGTCTCGATGAAGCGGGTCCAGGCGCTCTCGCCGCCCAGATCGCCGCTGATGCGGCTCGGATCCGCGACGTCGTAGCCGTGCGCGCTGCCGGGGACGGCCTGAAGGCAGGGCGAGAGGTACACGTGGCTGACGCCGAGCTCCGTGAGGTACGGCAGGATCCGCTCCGCGTCCCCGAGCGTGAAACCTGCGTGCAGCTGCAGGCGGTAGGTGCCGGTCCATTCATCGCTCATGGCATAAGACGACGAATGAGCGGGGCGTGAGATCCACCAAGCGGTTGCGTTTCACCAATTCCTGCTCGAGCGGCAGGTCGGGGCGCGACGTGTCGAACGCGACCTTCCACCCGGTGTGGTAAAGCTCGTAGGAGATGCGAAACGCGACGGGTTCATGGTGAGCGTTGAGCAGCAACAAAAAATCCCAGTCCTCGGCGCACGCGCCCGCGCTGTCGCGGATCTCCGGCGCCGCGCCGTTCAGGTACATGCCGAGCGTACGCATCCAGCCGCCGTTCTCCCAATCCTTCGGACCCATGCGTTTGCCGTCGGCGCGGAACCAAACGATGTTCTTGTCGGGATGCAGTGCGTCCGGGTCGCTGTCATAGAACGCATAGCGATTGAAATTCGGATGCCGCTTGCGGTACTGGACGATGCGCTGCGCGAAATCGAGAAACGCCTTGCGGCGATCGTCCAGATCCCAGTGATACCAGGAGAGCTCCGAATCCTGGCAATAGGCGTTGTTGTTGCCGAGCTGGGTGCGGGAGAGCTCGTCGCCGCCCGAGATCATGGGCGAGCCCTGCGCGAGCATCAAGGCGCACCAGAGGTTTCGCTTTTGCCGCTCGCGCAGTTCGATGATTGCGGGATCTTGCGTCGGCCCTTCGGCCCCGCAGTTCCAGGTGTGATTGTCGTCCGCGCCGTCGCGATTGTCCTCGCCGTTCGCCTCGTTGTGCTTCTGCTCGTAGCTCACGAGATCCTGGAGCGTGAAGCCGTCGTGTGCCGTCACGAAATTGATGCTGGCCGACGGCGGGCGCCGGGTGCTTTCGTAGAGATCGGCGCTGCCCGCGAGCCGCGTAGCGATCTCCGAATGCAGCCCCATGTCCCCTTTCCAGAATTTTCGGACGGTGTCGCGGTACTTGCCGTTCCACTCCATCCACCCGACAGGGAAGTTGCCGACTTGGTAGCCGCCCTCCCCCATGTCCCAGGGTTCCGCGATCAGCTTCATCGGCGCGAGCGTCGGATCTTGATAGATCGTGTCGAAGAAGGCCCCGAGTTGATCCACGTCCTTGAGCTCGCGCGCGAGCGCCGAGGCGAGATCGAAGCGAAAGCCATCGACGTGCATCTCGGTCGCCCAGTACCGGAGACTATCCATGAGGATCTGCACGGAATGTGGATGCACCATATTGAGCGTGTTTCCGCACCCGGTGAAATCCAAGTAGTGGCGCGGATCGTTCGGCACCGTGCGGTAGTAGGCGAGATTGTCGATTCCGCGGAACGACAGCGTCGGTCCGGCGTGATTGCCCTCGGCGGTGTGGTTGTAGACCACATCGAGGATGACTTCGATGCCGGCGTTGTGCAGATCCTTCACCATCTGCTTGAACTCGCGGAGCACCTCGCTTGGGGTTACGCGGCTGGACGCATATCTCGGCTCGACGGCGAAGAACCCCAACGTGTTGTAGCCCCAGTAGTTCGAGAGGCCCTTGTCGATGAGATGGCGATCGTCCACGAAATGGTGGATCGGCATGAGCTCGATGGCGGTGACTCCGAGCGAGTGCAGATGCGCGATCACCGGTTCGGTTGCGATTCCCGCATACGTGCCGCGGAGCTCTTCAGGCACGTCCGGGTGAAGCTTGGTCAGGCCACGGACATGCGCCTCGTAGATGAGCGTCTCGTGCAGCGGGTAGCTCGGACGCCTCTCGCCGCTCCAGTCGAAGCTCGGATCGACGATCGCGCCCAGGGGTGCGAACGGCGCGCTGTCGCGGTCATCGAACGACAGATCGCCGTCGGGATCGCCGAGCTGATAGCCGAAGAGCTCGTCCGCCCACTGCAGCGGCCGGCCGATCGCCTTGGCATACGGATCGAGCAGGAGCTTGTTCGGATTGAAACGCAAACCGGTATGCGGATCGTACGGGCCATGGACCCGATAGCCGTAAAGCTGACCGGGTCCGATGCCCGGCAGGTAAACATGCCACGCCCCGCTCGTGCGCTCGCGGATCCTGATGCGCGTCTCGTTCTTGGCCGTAGCATCGAACAGGCAGAGCTCCACCGATTCGGAAGTCTCCGAGAACAGCGAAAAATTAGTGCCGCGCCCATCCCAGGTCGCGCCCCGTGGAAAGGGGGAGCCTGCGGTCTGATGCGATCTTGCGCTTTGAGACGGTGGCGGCGTCACTGCGGCGAGCGACACTCGCGCGGAGCGGTTTCCGGGGTTTTCATTGGAGCTTCCTCGTCCGCAAAATCCTGACCGTGATTCGGGTAGGTGGCTGTCGGCAAGCCGCTCGAGGGCTTGTAGGCCAATCAGGATCGTTCAGGTGGGGCCGCCACCCGGCCAGGTCCAATCGCGCACCTCGGGCATGTCCTGTCCGTATCGGCGGATGTAGCGATTGTGCTCGACCAATTTGTCGTTGAGCAGCTGCTTGAGATAGGTCCCTTCGCTCCCAGTCTGAGGCAACCGATTCACGGCATCGATCGCCAGGTGAAAGCGATCCAGATCGTTGAGCACGGTCATGTCGAACGCGGTGGTGATCGTGCCTTCCTCCTTGTAGCCGCGCACGTGAAGGTTGCCGTGATTGTGCCGCCGATAAGTGAGCCGATGAATGAGCCAAGGATAGGCGTGGAAGGCGAAGATGACGGGCTTGTCCCGCGTGAACAGAGAATCGAAGTCGTAGTCGCTCATCCCGTGGGGATGTTCCGAGGCGGGCTGCAGCTTCATCAGATCGACGACGTTGACGACGCGGATTTTGAGCGACGGCAGGTGCTCGCGCAAAATCGACACGGCAGCCAAGGTCTCGAGCGTCGGCACGTCGCCCGCGCACGCCATCACGATGTCCGGCTCGGACTGGCTGTCGTTGCTCGCCCACTGCCAGATGCCGATGCCCTCGCTGCAGTGCTTGATGGCAGCGTCCATCGACAGCCACTGCGGCGCGGGATGCTTGCCGGCGACGATGACATTCACGTAGTGCCTGCTGCGCAGGCAGTGATCCATCACGGACAACAGGCAATTCGCGTCGGGAGGCAGGTAGACGCGCACGACCTCCGCCTTTTTGTTGACCACGTGGTCCAGGAAACCCGGATCTTGATGGGTGAAGCCGTTGTGATCCTGCCGCCAGACGTGCGAGCTCAGCAGGTAGTTGAGCGATGCGATCTTGCGCCGCCATGGCAGGGCCGCGGTGACCTTCAGCCACTTCGCGTGCTGATTGAACATCGAGTCGACGATGTGGATGAACGCCTCGTAGCAATTGAAGACGCCGTGCCGGCCGGTGAGCAGATAGCCCTCGAGCCACCCCTCGCATTGATGCTCGCTCAACACCTCCATCACTTGACCGGTCCGGGCGAGGAAGTCGTCGGTGGGGACGATCGGCGCTTGCCACTGGCGGTTGGTCGCCTCGAACACCGCCTCGAGGCCGTTCGAGAGCGTCTCGTCGGGGCCGAATATCCGGAAGTTCCGCTGCGCGGCGTTCATGGCGGCCACGTCCCGCAAGAATCGCCCGAGAACGTGGGTATCGCCGATGCCCGCGGCGCCCGGCCTCGGTATCTCGACGGAGTAGTCCGCAAAGTCCGGTAACTTGAGATCGCGCAGCAACCTGCCGCCGTTCGCGTTGGGATTCGCGCCCATGCGCCTCTCGCCCACGGGCGCCAGCGCCCTGAGCTCGGGCTTGAGCCGGCCGCGCTCGTCGAAGAGCTCCTGTGGGCGATAGCTGCGCAACCACTCTTCGAGCTGCGCGAGATGCTGGGGATTGGTCGCCGGATCGGTGATCGGCACTTGATGGGATCTGAACGTCCCCTCGATCTGCTTGCCGTTGACGAACTTCGGTCCGGTCCACCCCTTGGGCGAGGCGAGCACGATCATCGGCCATCGGGG
>JBEKVP010000065.1:0-8874 GCA_049513935.1 Steroidobacteraceae bacterium | reverse complement strand
CTCGAGTTGCTCGCGCGCCTCGACCCCCTCGGCGATGACCTCGAGATCCAGGCTCTTGCCCATATCGATGATGGTCCGTACCAGCGCGGCGTCGTTCGCGTCCACGGCCACGTCGCGCACGAATGATTGGTCGATCTTGAGCGTGCCAATGGGAAACTGCTGCAGCGCAGAAAGCGACGAATAGCCGGTGCCGAAGTCGTCGATGGCAAGGTGCAAGCCCATCGCGTAGAGCTCGTTCAGAAGGCCGATCGTGCGCTTCGGGTCGGTCATCAAGGTGGTCTCGGTGACCTCGAGCTCGAAGCAGGTCGGCGAGACAGCGTATTTGCCGAAGATGTTCCGGCATCGGGCGATGAAGCTGGCCTGCTTGAGCTGACGCAGCGACAGGTTGATCGCGATGCGGCCCGGCTGCCGGACGGTATTCTGCCATTGACGGTAGTCGGCGCAGACGCGGTTCAGCACCCACTCGCCGATGTCCAGAATCAGGCTCGTCTCCTCGGCGAGCGGGATGAACTGGGAGGGCGGGATATCGCCGTGGCCCGGCAAGCGCCAGCGCAAGAGCGCCTCCGCCCCGACCACGCGGCCGTCGCGCAAATCCACCTTGGACTGGTACAGGATCACCAGTTCGTCGCGCTCGAGCGCGCGGCGCAGCTTGCTCTTCAGCATCAACCGCTCGACCGCGGCGGCATTCATCTGCGGTACGTACACCGTCCAGGTATTGCCGCCGTTCTGCTTGGAGTGATACATCGCGGCATCGGCGTCGCGGATCAGATCGATGACGTTCTCGGCATCGGTCGGGCAGATCGCGAGGCCGATGCTCGCCGTGAGATAGACCTCTTGCTGGTTGACGTAGAACGTGCGGCTGATCTCATCGAGCAGGGTCCGCGCAAGCGCGCCGAGCGCCGGGCGATTGTCGACGTCGAGCGGCAGGTCGTCGACGAACATCGCGAATTCATCGCCTGCGAGCCGGCCGATGACGGTGTCCTTGCTCAACGCCCGGGTCAGCCGTTCGCTCAAGATCTCGAGCGTGCGGTCGCCGGCCGCGTGACCGAAGGTGTCGTTGACTTCCTTGAACCGGTCCAAGTCCAGGTACAAGAGCGCGAGCGAGCGCTGATTGCGGCGCGCCCGCGCGAGCGCCTGCTGCAGCAGATGCTGGAACTGCATGCGGTTCGGCATCTTCGTGAGCGTGTCGTAGCGCGCCAGATAGCGGATGCGCCGCTCGGCGCGCTTGCGCTCGGTGATGTTGCGCGCGACGTAGATGTCGCCCTGGAACTGAGGGTCGGCGGAGGTGATCGTCGATGAGGCCATGGAGACCGGGATGGTCTGCCCGCTCGCGGTGCGCAGCACCGTTTCGCGCGCCTCCGGCGCGGCGGTCGAGAGGTCCACGCCGCTGCGGTGTGCCGCGTCGATGAAGCTGAGCAGCGGCTTGCCCACGAGGTCGGCCTCCGAGTAGCCGAGCAACCGTTGCGCGGCCTCGTTGCAACTCTTGATGAGCCCGTTCGGCGTGGTTACGATCACCGAGTCGCTCAAGCTGTTGAGCACCGTGTCGAGGTAATTCTTGGTGATCGTCGTCTCGCTCAATTTCTGCCGCATGCGCTCGAGCGCGTGCTGCAGCTCGCCGAGCTCATCGCGCCGCGCGACGTGCAGCGGGCGGGTGTAGTCGCCCTCGCCGATCCGGTCGGCGGACTTGATCAATGCCGAGATCGGCCGCGCCAGCTGCCGCCAGTTAAACCAGGCTCCCAACAGCCCCAACAGGACCAGCGGCAAGGTGATGCGGGCGAGCATTCCGCTCATGCGGCGGACCTGGCTGCCCTGCTGATGCTCAAGCTGCGCCCGGATGCTCGCGAGCGTCTCCTGCATCTCCTCCCGGCTCACCCAGATCTTGAGGTTCCCGGCGCTCACCGCCGCCGCGCCCGCGCCGGGCGCGATCGCGGTGGTCACGGTCAGCGGCGGAAGCGTCGCCTGCCGAACTTTGGCATCGTCAAAGGACCGCTCCGCGCTGCGCGGATTCTCGCCCCTGAACACCGCCACCCCGTGCGCGTCGGTGACCTCGACCCGCTCGATGTCGGGCTCCTCGAGGAGCCGTGCGGCGATCGAGGAGACGGCGGCGAGGTTGCGCGCGGCAAAAGCGGTCGAGAGCAGCGTGCCGGTCACCTTACCCATGCTGTCCGCGCGCGCCTCGAGGTCGCCCTCGAGCTTTTGCTCGACCGTCGCATAGGTGAGTTGGGCGATATCGGCGCTGTCAATCCGATGCTCGTAGTAGGCGAAACCCCCAACGAGCAGCGAAAGCCCGGCTCCGACCCCCAGGGCGAGGAGCAAATACTTGGTTTTGAGGCTCTGCGCCATTGTCGGATGATACTCGTTCACACCAAAGCCTATAAGGGGCCCGAGTACGATTGGGCGAGTACAATTGGGGGGGCGATGACCCAGAAAATGCGTGTCGACATCTACTCCGATACCGTCTGCCCGTGGTGCTACCTCGGTAAGCGGCGTTTCGAGCTGGCGTTGGCGGCGCGGCCTCAGTACGAGCCGCGGATCAACTGGCGGCCGTTCGAGCTCAATCCCGATCTGCCCTGGGACGGAGTCGACCGCGCGGCCTATATGGCGACCAAATTCGGCGATTTGACACAAATCGAGGCGAGCCAGGAGGCGCTGGTTCGGCACGGCTCGGCGGTCGGCGTGGAGTTTCGCTTCGATCTGATCGAGCGCTTGCCCAATACCCGGCGATCGCATCTCTTGATCGCGCACGCCGCTCGCCAGGAATTGTCGAGCGAGGTCGTGGAACGGGTCATGCAGGCCTATTTCGAGGAAGGCTGCAATATCGGCGACGTCGATGAATTGGTGCGCTTGGGCGTCGAGGCCGGTCTGTCCGAGCGCGAGACCCGATCCGCCATGGTATTGCGCGCGGGGCAGGACGGGGTGGTGGCCGCCGAGCGGCACGCCGCGGTCCTCGGCATCAACGGGGTGCCGACTTTCATCTTCGACCGCCAATACTCCGTCTCGGGAGCTCAGGAGATCGAGACCTTCACCCAGGTCATCGACCAAGTCATGGAGCTGGCCGCGGCGCGCGAATTCGCACCGTGACTCCCGCGGAGCTGACCGGCCGCGCCCGCAGCCATATCGGCGACGTCGCGGATCCGCCCTGCGCGCTGCACACGCACGTGATTGCGCCCTTTCGCAGCCTGCGCCGCGCGGCCGCGGCAGACGGTTTCGATGTGGTTCCGGCGTCGAGCTTCCGCGATTTCGCCCGCCAGCTTAAGATCTGGAACGGGAAGTACCACGGCACGATCGCGCTCTACGATGCATCCTTGCAACCGATCGACGGCACGCGGCTCTCGCCGCAGGCGCGCATCGACACCATTCTCTTGTGGTCGGCGTTGCCGGGCGCGAGCCGCCATCACTGGGGCACGGATCTCGATCTCATCGATCGGCGCGCCGTGCCCGACGGCTATCGGGTGCGGCTCGTCCCGGACGAGTTCGGGCCTCTGGGGCCCTTTGCGCCGCTCGGCGCGTGGCTGGAGACGAACGCGCCCCGCTTTGGCTTCTTCCGACCGTTCCGCGGCGTGCTTTCAGGTGTGGAGCCCGAGCCATGGCACTTCAGTTTCGCTCCGGTCGCGGAGCCCGCGCGGCGGCGCTTGAGTCCAGGACTTTTGCGCGAGACGCTCAGCGAAGCCGATCTCGCCGGCAAAGAGCAGGTACTTAAGCGGATCGAGGAGCTTCACGCCCGCTATGTCGCGGGCATCGATTGGCCCTAGCCGGCCGATAGCTGCGGCTGCTTAAGCCCAGAGCGCCTTCAATCGATTCACCATGAGGCCGCGGACGTGCCCGAGCTGATTGTCCTCTGAAGTAAAAAGCGGCGGATTTCTACGCAACATCCGCCATCGCTCCGCGCGCAAGATGCGGTGTAAATACTCGACATTGCGCTCGATGGCTTCGAGATACGGGTTCTTGCCGGCGAACAAGGGCTCGACGAACCGGTAGGCGTGCTCGAACTCACCGTTGAGCCGCACGCTGCGGGTCTCGCGGATGAATTGCGGAGTCTGGCGCAGGAGGTCGAGTCCCGAGCTGTACCGCACCTGCATCGTGCCGTCGCTGCCGGGCGCCGCAGCGATTCCGCCGAGGACGAATTCCGGATAGAGGCGGTCGCGGCACTTCTCCAGATAGCAGCGGTCGGCCATCTGCGCGATCAGATCGGCGGTGCCGAGCAGGTGTCCGCACTTTCGATCGCGGCTGTCCGCGAGTTGGATCTGGCTGAGCTTGATTTCGTAGCCGGTGAAATGAACGATGCGCGTCGAGACCGGAACCCAACTCTCCATGCCGATGCTCGGCAGAAAGCGCGCCAGGAAGCGGGCGCTGCGGGTCACGTGATAGAGGGTGAACTCGGCGCCGTTGCGGTGCAGGCGGTCGTCGAATTCGCGGATGTAGCCCGCATCGTGAAACAGCGAGGTGACCAGCGCCATGACCGCGCGCTCCGCGCCGAAACGCTGGTGCGCCTCGACGCTGCCCTCATAGCCCACGAGCAGCCGGGCCATGGCGAGCGTCATGTCGAGGGAATGCTGCCGATCGTGGTAGATGGTATCGACGCCGTGATAGCCGGGCATGCGTCCGGTGAACAGCCGCTCGAACTCCTCGAACGCCGTGGCGACGCGGCCGAAGGGCTCGCCGGGCCAAGCGGATGCGAACAGCTCGCGCACGGCCTCGGAGACGGCGGCGGTGGAGCTGACTTGCACGGAGTTAGTAACGTCGTAATCGTTCCGGCGAAGGTCCAGCATCTAGGGAGTTTAAGCTGTTGGCCCCCTGCGCGCCATGTACGCAGTTCTCATTGATATGTCAAAGGACCCCGAGAGGGACCGTAGCTGGCGCTAGTAAACCCGAAGACCGCCGAATTTTTGACGGATCCGGCGCGCGAGCGTGACATATCCCAGCCAAAAGCCGAGCGCCGCCGCGGCGAGCACCGCCCATACGGCGACTCCCACGCCGACCGAGCGCAAACCAGGGTGCGCGGACTCCGCCGCGGCGGGTGCGGCGCGCCGTTCCCGCTCGGTGTCGAGCTCGGATTGCTTGGCTGCGAGCTCACGCTGCAGGCGCTCCAACTCGCTTCTGGCCGCGGCTTCCGCGAGCGCGGGGGTGGTCGCGCGCGCGCGGTCGAGCTCCTCCTCGAGCCGCTTGACGCGCACGGTCGCGGGCTCGTGCGTCGTGAGATACGAGGACTTGACCCAGCCTAAGGTGCCATCGCCCAGGCGGACTTGAGTGAAGTCGCCGCGGGTCTCGAGCGTCTCGACAGCCGCGCCCGAGTGCAGCGTCGCGAGCCGCTCACCCTGCTGATTGAGCTCTGAGTAGACGTTGAGCACCAGCTCATCGCTCACGTAAGCGGTGGCGGCGCGCGCGCCGGTGGGTGCGATGACCGCCGCGAGAACCATCGTCAGGATCGCCGCAGGGGCCGTCGCGCGGACCGCAGCCCGTCTCACGCGGCGATTCCGGTTTGCTTGAGCAGCGGCCGTACGTCGGGTTGGCGACCGCGGAACCTCACGAACGCGTCCATCGCATCGAGGCTCCCGCCGCGCGCCAGGATCGATTCGAGGAAGCGCGCCGCGGTGGCCGAGTCGAACACGCCGGCCTGCTCGAACGCCTCGAACGCGTCGGCGGCGAGCACCTCCGCCCACTTGTAGCTGTAATAGCCCGCCGCGTAGCCGCCGGCGAAGATGTGGGCGAAGCTCGCCGGCATCCGGTTGAAGGGCGCCGACGGGGCGACGGCGACGCGCTGCCTCACGGCCGCGAGAGTCTCCGCGACTTTCGCGCCGACGGACGGGTCGAAGTTCGCGTGCAGCTCGAAATCGAAACTCGCAAGCTCGATCTGGCGCAACGTGTCGAGCGCCGCGTTGAAGGTCCGGGTGCCGAGCAGGCGTTTGAGCGTGTCCGCGGGCAGCGGCTCGCCGGTGGTCACGTGAGCCGAGATCAACGGCAGTACCTCGGTGCGCCACACGAAATTCTCCATGAACTGGCTGGGCAGCTCGACGGCGTCCCAGGCAACCCCGTTGATCCCGGCGATGCTCGGATAGGCCACGCGCGTCAGCATGTGGTGCAGTCCGTGGCCGAATTCATGGAATAGCGTCGTGACCTCATCGTGCGTCAGCAGCGAGGGGGCCGAGCCCACCGGAGCGGAGAAATTGCACACCAATTGCGCGACCGGCAACGCCCGACCCGCAGGCAGCGACTTGGCGATGATGCATTCGTCCATCCACGCGCCGCTGCGCTTCTCCGCGCGCGAATAAGGATCGAGGTAGAACCCCGCGACGATCCGGCCCTCTGCGTCCGCAAGATCGTAGTAGCGCACGCTCGGATGCCAAACGCTCACCCCGGGGCGCTCGCGGACCGTGATGCCGTACAGCCGCTCAGTGACCGCAAAGAGTCCGGACAGGACCTTGGGAAGCGGGAAGTAGGGACGCAGCGCCTCCTGCGAGACCCGGAAGCGGCTCTCCTGCAAGCGCTCGGCGAAGAAGGCGAGGTCCCAGGCCTCGAGCTTGCGCCCGGCGAATTCCTCGAGATCCGAGAACTCGCGCCGCGCCGCCGGGCGGCAGCGCCGCGCCAGATCGTCCAGGAACGACAGCACCTGCTTGCTGCTCTTCGCCATGCGTGTGGCCAACGCGTAGTCGGCGAAGTTCTGGTATCCGAGGAGCGACGCGAGCTCGTGGCGCAACGCCAGGATCTCGTCGATGATCGCATTGTTGTCAAAACGCTTCGCGGACGGTCCGAGCTCGGAGGCGCGCGTCACCCAGGCCTCGTAGATGTCGCGGCGCAACTGCGCGCTCTCGGCGCTCGTCATGATGGTCATGTAGGTCGGCTGATCCAGCTTGAACAGCCAGCCGCTGCGATTTGATTCACGCGCAACGTGAGCGGCGCGGTCGACGGCGCTCGCCGGCAGTCCGGCGAGCTCGGACTCCTCGGTCACGGAGCGCGTGAAGTCGCGCGCCGCGTCGAGGACGTTCTCGGAGAATTTGGTGGCAAGCTGGGCGAGCCTTTGCACGACCTCGCGGTAGCGCGCCTTGCGCTCCGCGGGCAGGTCGACTCCCGCGAGGCGGAAATCCCGCAGCGCGTTCTCGAGCACCTTGCGCTGCGCCGGATCGAGCCGGTCGCCCTCGTGCTTCTGCACGTGCGCGTAGCCCGCGTACAGAGCGGCGTTCTGGCCGAGCTCCGATGAGTAGGCGGTGAGCAGCGGGACGCATTCGTTATAGGCTTCGCGCATCTCGTCCGAATTGGCGACGGCGTTCAAGTGGCCGATCGGGCTCCAAACCCGGCTCAACCGGTAGGAAAGCTCCTCGACGGGGACCACCAGCGAGGCGAAGGTCGGGCGCGGTTGCGCCGTCAATTCCTCGAGCCGCGCGCGGTTCTCCGCCAGGATCTTCTCGAGGGCCGGGCGCGCGTGCGCAGCCTCGATCCGATCGAAGGCGGGCAGGGAGTCGATTTCCAGGAGCGGGTTGTTCACCCCGCGCAGTATATCATTGGGGCTTTCGGCAACGACGGAGCCCGCGGTGTCCACGCAAGCGTTCGATCTGATCAGCATCGGCGGCGGGAGCGGCGGTCTGGCCTGCGCGCAGCGCGCGGCGGAGTACGGCGCGAAGGCCGCGGTGATCGAGTCCGGCCGCTTGGGCGGCACCTGCGTGAACGTCGGCTGCGTGCCGAAGAAGATGATGTGGAACGCGGCGGGTATCGCTCTCGCGCTCGCCGACGCGGGCGATTACGGTTTCGGCATCACGCAGGGCGAGCACGATTGGTCGGCCCTCAAGCGCGGCCGCGATGCCTACGTCGCTCGCCTCAACGGGATCTACGCGCGCAACCTGGCGGCGAAAGGCGTGTCCCACATCAAGGGCCGGGCGCGCTTTCTCGATGCGCACACGCTGGATGTGAACGGTGCGCGCTATCGTGCGGCGCGCGTGATCATCGCGACCGGCGGCGTGCCCGTGGTTCCGAAGCTTCCGGGCGCTCCGCTCGGCATCGTCTCGGACGGCTTCTTCGAGCTCGAGCGTCGGCCACAGCGCGTGGCCATCGTCGGCAGCGGCTACGTCGCCTGCGAGCTCGCCTCCGCGTTCCAGGAGCTCGGGAGCGACGTCGAGCTGTTCGTGCGCAAGGACCACTTGCTGACTCATTTCGACGCGATGCTCGGCAAATCGCTGATGCGCGAGATGCATGCGCTGGGCACGGTCATTCACACGCGGTTCGTGCCGGCCGCGGTGCGCGGGGTCGGCGGCGGGAAGAAGACGCTGGCGGCGGCCGACGGGCGCGAGTTCGCGGATTTCGACTGCGTGCTCTGGGCGATCGGCCGCTCGGCGAACATCGCCGACCTCGATTTGCAGCGGGCTGGCGTCGCCCTCGACGCGAACGGCTTCGTGGCCACCGACGCGTTTCAGAACACCAATGTCGAGGGCGTCTACGCGATCGGCGACGTCACCGGGCGTCCCGCCTTGACCCCGGTGGCGATTGCGGCCGGCAGGCGGCTCAGCGACCGCCTGTTCGGCGCCAAGCCGGACCGGCGCCTCGACTACCAATTGATCCCGAGCGTCGTGTTCACGCATCCGCCCATCGGCACCGTGGGCCTGAGCGAGAGCGAAGCTCGCGCATCTTATGGAGACGCGGTGAAGGTCTATATCGCGGATTTCACACCCATGTACCACGCGTTGACCGTGCGCAAGACGCACACCGACATGAAGCTCGTGTGCGTCGGGCCCGACGAGAAGATCGTCGGCTGCCACATTATCGGTCTCGGCGCCGAGGAGATGCTGCAGGGATTCGCGGTGGCCATCCGCATGGGCGCGCGCAAGTGCGACTTCGACGACACCGTGGCCATTCACCCGACCAGCTCGGAAGAGCTCGTCACGATGC
>JBEKVP010000064.1:0-8884 GCA_049513935.1 Steroidobacteraceae bacterium | reverse complement strand
GCACCTGGCCGGAGAAGTTCGAGGCCATGGAGTTGACGTTCTCGGTGAGGTCCTTCCAGGTGCCGGCGACACCCGGCACGTTCGCCTGGCCGCCGAGCTTGCCTTCGGTGCCGACCTCGCGCGCCACGCGCGTCACCTCGGACGCGAAGCGGTTCAACTGGTCGACCATGGTGTTCAGCGTTTCCTTGAGCTGCAGGATCTCGCCGCGCACGTCCACCGTGATCTTGCGCGACAGGTCGCCGTTCGCGATGGCGGTCGAGACCTCCGCAATGTTGCGCACCTGCGCGGTCAGGTTGCCGGCCATCGAGTTCACCGAGTCCGTCAAGTCCTTCCAGGTACCGGCGACGCCCGGGACCTGCGCCTGACCGCCCAAGCGCCCCTCGGTGCCGACCTCGCGCGCCACGCGCGTCACCTCGCCGGCAAAGGAGCGGAGCTGGTCCACCATGGTGTTGAGCGTCTCCTTGAGAAGCAGGATTTCGCCCGACACCGACACCGTGATTTTCTTCGAAAGGTCGCCTTGCGCGACCGCAGTCGCCACCTCGGCGATGTTGCGGACCTGCCCGGTCAGGTTCGAAGCCATGGAGTTCACCGAGTCGGTGAGATTCTTCCACGTGCCCGCCACGCCCTTGAGCTGCGCCTGGCCGCCGAGCTTGCCCTCGGTGCCGACCTCGCGCGCCACGCGCGTCACTTCGCCCGCAAACGCGTTGAGCTGGTCCACCATGGTGTTGATGGTGTCCTTGAGCTCGAGGATTTCGCCTTTCACATCGACGGTGATCTTCTTCGACAGGTCGCCGTTCGCGACCGCGGTCGTGACCTCGGCGATGTTGCGCACCTGGCCGGTCAAGTTCGAGGCCATCGAATTGACGTTCTCGGTGAGGTCTTTCCAGGTGCCCGCCACGCCGCGCACGTTGGCCTGTCCGCCGAGGCGCCCCTCGGTGCCGACCTCGCGCGCCACGCGGGTGACCTCCGAGGCGAACGCGTTCAGCTGGTCCACCATGGTGTTGATGGTTTCCTTGAGCTCGAGGATCTCGCCCGACACGGTCACGGTGATCTTCTTCGCCAGGTTTCCGCTCGCGATGGCGGTGGACACCTCGGCGATGTTGCGCACCTGTGCGGTGAGATTCGAGGCCATGGAATTCACGTTGTCGGTGAGATCCTTCCAGGTCCCCGCCACACCGGGCACCTGCGCCTGGCCGCCCAGGCGGCCCTCGGTGCCGACCTCGCGCGCGACGCGTGTCACCTCGCCCGCGAAGGCGTTCAGCTGGTCGACCATGGTATTCATGGTCTGTTTGAGCTCGAGAATCTCCCCGGAGACATCGACCGTGATCTTGCGCGACAGATCGCCGCGGGCGACGGCCGTGGTGACCTGCGCGATATTGCGCACCTGCGCGGTGAGATTGCCGCACATCGCGTTCACCGAGTCGGTGAGGTCCTTCCAGGTGCCGGCGACGCCCGGCACCAGCGCCTGGCCGCCGAGCTTGCCCTCGGTGCCGACCTCGCGCGCCACGCGGGTGACCTCCGAGGCGAAGGAGCGGAGCTGATCCACCATGGTGTTGATGGCTTCCTTCAACTGCAAGATCTCGCCGCGCACATCGACGGTGATCTTCTTCGACAGGTCGCCGTTCGCGACCGCGATCGTCACCTCGGCAATGTTTCGCACCTGGGCGGTCAGATTCGACGCCATCGAGTTCACGCTCTCGGTCAGGTCCTTCCACACGCCCGTGACCTCGCGCACTTGGGCCTGCCCGCCGAGCTTGCCGTCCGTGCCCACCTCGCGCGCCACGCGCGTCACTTCGGAGGTGAACACCGAGAGCTGCTTGATCATGGTGTTGACGATGTTCGCCGAGCGCAGGAACTCGCCCTTGAGTGCACGTCCGTCCACGTCGAGCGGCACAGTCTGCAACAGGTCGCCGCGCGCCACTGCCGTGACCGTGCGCGTGACCGCGGTGGTCGGCCACAGCAGATCGTCGATCAGCGTGTTGACGGACCCCTCCATATCGGCCCAGGCACCCTCGGACAAGCCGAAGCGCACGCGCGTACGCGTCTTGCCTTGCCGCCCGACCACCTCGCCGACCTGCTCGAGCTGCTCGGCGATGCGTTGATTCGCCGCCACGATGGTGTTGAACGCATCGCAGATCTTGCCGGCGACCCCGGTCTTCGATCCCGGCAGGCGCACCTTGAACTTTCCCGCTTGCATCGCCTGCAGAGCGTCCAGAAGTTCGTGCAGATCGAGATCCGCCGAGCCCGCGCCGTTCGCGGCGCGGGCCGAGTGGCCGTTGGTCTTGCGCTTGCGCGCGACGCTTTGACTGGACTCCATGAAGACCCCCACCTCGAGCTGCGCAGCGGTGCCGCGCAGCTAGCTCAAGCTTGAATTCCGAATGCCGGTTTGCGTGGATTGGAGCCAAAGTGGGCGGCGCCGGTCGTCGCCCGCAACTCACTTGCCGCTACCCACACTTCGATGCTCATCCGATCCCAAAGATGTTGGTTATGGCGCGCCGGGATTGCAAATTCGCGGCCCCGTCGCGGTGAAATCTTGGCAAAGGCATAATCAAAAGTCCAATGAGGGAAGCGGGTCAAATCGCTTGTAAAAATTACAAATGCGGCGCAAGAATCAGCGCGCGAAAAGTCGTCACACTCGTGAGACTCTAGATGAACGAGGATGGAGCGCAATGCGTAGAGAGTTAATGCCGGAAGACGTCGAATTCGCAGTGAAGGGCGGCTCGGTTTACGGCTGCGGAGGCGGCGGCTTCGCAGACCACGGCCGCACGCTCGGCAATCTCGCGACCTCGATCGGCCGGCCGGAGCTGGTCAGCGTCGATGAGCTCGATCCGGAGGCGCTGGTCGCGACCATGGCGGCCATCGGCGCCCCCGGCGGGCTCACGCAGTGGGAAATGCGCGGCGTCGACTACTTGCGGGCGGTCGAGCTCCTGCAGGAAGCTTCGGAGCAGCCCATCGTCGGCCTCATGATCGGACAGAACGGCATGTCGAGCACGCTCAACGCGTGGCTGCCCGGCGCCGTGCTCGGTCTCGCGGTGGTCGATGCCGTGGGCGACCTGCGAGCGCACCCCACCGGCGATATGGGCTCGCTCGGCCTTGCGAACAGTCCGGAGCCCATGGTTCAGACCGCCGCGGGCGGCAATCGCGAGCGCGGCGCGTATCTGGAAGTCGTCATCCGCGGCCCCACGGCGCGCGTGTCTCCGGCGCTGCGCACCGCGGCAAACGATGCGGGCGGATTCATCGCGAGCTGCCGCAACGCCATCCCGGCGCGCATGGTGGCGGAGCGTGCCGTGCTCGGCGGCATCAGCCAGGCGATCGCGGTCGGCCGCGCCATCGTCGGCGCCGAAGCGCGTGGCGGCGAAGCGGTGCTCGCCGCCATCTGCGAGGCCACGGGCGGTACGATCATCGCCGGCGGCACGGTGACCCGCACCGGGCTCGCCTACACCAAGGAAGCGTTCGATTGCGGCCGCATCGAGATCGCGGCACCGGGCGGAACCATCGTCGCTCACGTCTTGAACGAGTACATGGCGCTCGAGCGCGACGGCGAGCGGATCGCGAGCTATCCGGACGTGATCACCACGCTCTCGCCCGCCGGAGTGCCGCTGAGCGCGGGGCGGCTGACGGATGGAACACCGGTGCGGCTCCTGCACGTTCCGAAGGAGAACATCCCCTTGTCCGCGAGCGTTCTCGATCCGTCGGTGTATCCGTCGGTCGAGCGCGCCCTCGGGATCGAGCTTGCGCGCTACGCGCTCGGCGGAGAGCCTCGATGAGCCGCACCGGAGCGGGCGGTCCGGACCTGCGCTGCCGCGGATGGCGACAGGAAGGATTGCTGCGGCTACTGGAGAATGTCCTGACCGTGGCCGAGGATCCGGATCGTTTGGTCGTCTACGCGGCGCTCGGCAAGGCGGCGCGCAGCCGGCCCGCCTACGAGGCGATCGTGCGCGCGCTCAAGGATCTAGCGGAGGGCGAGACCCTGATCGTGCAGTCAGGCAAGCCGATCGCCGTGCTCACGACGCACGCGCGCGCGCCGCTCGTGCTCATGGCGAATTGCAACCTCGTCGGGCGCTGGGCCAACGAGGAGGTGTTCTACGATCTCGAGCAGCGCGGCCTCATCTGCTGGGGCGGTCTCACGGCGGGCTGCTGGCAATACATCGGCTCGCAGGGCGTGCTGCAAGGCACGTACGAGATTCTCGCGCGCGCTGCGGCGCGGCTCGGCGCCCCGGATCTGCGCGGCCGGTTCTTCCTCACCGCCGGTCTCGGCGGCATGGGCTCCGCGCAACCGCGCGCCGCCTCCACGCTCGGCGCCGCCAGCATCGTGGTCGAGGTCGACGGCGAGCGCGCGGCCAAGCGTCTCAAATCGGGCGCCGTCGACGGCGTCACGGCATCGCTCCCGGAAGCGCTCGCCGGCATCGAGCGCGCGATGGCGGAGCGGCGCGGCTGGTCGGTCGCGCTCGTCGCCAACGCGGCTGACGCGTTTCCCGCGATCGCCGCGGGCCGGCTGCGCCCGGATATCGTCACCGATCAGACCGCGGCGCACGATCTGCTCTACGGCTACGTGCCTCAAGGGTATACGCCCGCCGATGCGCGCCGCGAGCGCGCTGCGAATCCGGAACGGCTCACCGCCGCCGGTATCCGCTCGATCGGCGTGCACGTCGAAGCGATGCTCGAGTTCAAAGACGCGGGCTCGATCGTGTTCGACAACGGCAACCTGATCCGCAGCCAGGCGATTCGCGCGGGCGTCGTACGAGCTTATGACATTCCGGTGTTCACCGAGGCGTTCCTGAGACCGCTGTTCTGCGAGGGCATAGGTCCGTTCCGCTGGATCGCGCTCTCGGGCGATCCGGCTGACGTGCACGCCATCGACGAGCACTTGCTGCAGGCCTTCGCGCACGATGCCTCGGTCACCAACTGGATCCGCGTCGCACGCGAGAAGGTGCCGTTCGAGGGGCTGCCGGCGCGCATCGCCTGGCTCGGGCATGGGGCACGCACCGCGCTCGGCCTCGCGGTCAACGAGATGGTGCGTAGCGGCGCGCTCAAGGGCCCGATCGCGTTCACGCGCGACCACCTCGACGCGGGCGCGATGGCGCACCCGAAGATCATGACGGAAAACCTGCGCGACGGCAGCGATGCGATCTCCGACTGGCCGCTGCTGAATGCGCTGGTGAATTGCGCGTCTCAGGCCGATCTGGTCGCGATTCATTCCGGCGGCGGAGGCTACGCCGGCTATATGACGAGCGCGGGCGTCACCCTGATTGCGGACGGGACCGCCGCGGCGGAGGAGCGCCTGCGCCTCACACTCACCAACGATACGTCCCTGGGCGTGCTGCGCTACGCGGATGCGGGCTACGAAGAGGCGAGGCACGCCGCGGAGCGCGCCGGACTCCGGTGGCTCAAGGTCTGACCGTATGGCTGCGGCGCGCGCTCATCGTCCTGGCGGTGATTTTGGCCGTGTCGGTCGCCGCGGTGCTCGGGTTTGCGGCGGCCGCCGATGCCGGTCTGCTTCGCGGTGCTCTGGTCCGCCTCATTGCCGGGCAGGTCGGGCGCCCCGTCGAAGTCGCCGGCAGTCTCAAGGTGCATCTGCTGTCTCGTTACCCGCGGATCACGGCCGAGCGCGTGACCGTCGGCAACCCCGCGTGGGTTGCGCCCGGACGCACGGCGGAGATCGGCGAGCTCTCGCTGGTCGCAGCCTGGCCGAAATTTCGCAGCCCGCTCGGCGTCACGAGCGTGACCCTGCGATCCGCCACGCTCTACCTCATGCGCAATGCCGCCGGGCACGCCAACTGGCAGTGGACCAATCCGGACGAGGACTCCGGCGCCGCACCCCAGCCGATCGTGCGCATCGTGTCCATCGACAACGCGCACGTAATCCTCGACGACGAGCGCCGGCATCTGAAGTTCGACGGCACGGTCTCCGCCGAGGATAGCCCCGGGAGCGATGCACCGCTGCGAATCCGCGGAGAGGGGCGGCTCAACGGCCGCGCGGCGTCCTTCGAGATCACGGGGGATGCGCTCGCCGGCGCGAGCCACGAGCTCCCGTATCATTTCTCATTCACGGAGCACTCCGGCGGTTCGCAGCTCAGCGGGAAAGGCCTGCTGCCGCGTCCCTTCGACTTCGATTTGATCGACACGGCATTCGAAGCGTCGGGTCCGGATCTGAAGGATCTCTATTTTCTGGTCGGGGTTACTTTGATCAATACCGGCAGCTATCGCCTTTCCGGCAATCTCGAGCGCCGCGGAAACCTTACCAAGTTCGGCGATCTCTCGATCGCTTCCGGGCAGAGCGACGCGCGCGGCACGCTGTCGATCGACTCGTCGGGCGAACGGCCTCGCCTCGACGTGGATCTGAAATCGCAAGTGCTGCGCATGGCGGACTTGGGTGAGCGGGCCGCCGGCCGAGCCGCCGACGTCCCGGCTCTCTTGATGCTGTCGGATGCGCCGCTGAGCTCCGAGGCGCTGCGCCGGAGCGATGCACGCCTGACGTTCCACGCGGGGCGCGTGGAGGCCGGCCGCTTGTCGCTCGACAAGGTCTCGGCGAAAGGGACCCTCGAGCACGGATTGCTCACCGTGGCCCCGCTGCTCGCGGGCATCCTCGGAGGCAACCTCGAGGCGCACGTCACGCTCGACGCGAAGCGCGACCCGCCGGCGGCGGACGCCGACATCAAGATCGAGAAGTTGGAGCTCGCTGACATTCATCGGAAGGATTCCGGCGCGGCGCCCATCGAGGGCCCGCTCGACGCCCGCATCAAGATCACGGGCCGCGGCAGCTCGATTCACCAGGTCGCGGCGAGCGGCAACGGCTCGGTAACCGTGGTGATGCCGCAGGGGGCGATTCGCGACTCGCTCGCCGAGCTCACGGGAATCGATCTTCGCGGGCTCGGTCTGCTCCTCTCCAAGAACCAGCACGACACGCCGCTGCGCTGCGCCGTGGGGAGTTTCACGGAGCGCGATGGCACGCTATCCGCGCAAAGGCTGATCGCGGACACCGACCCGGTGCTCATCATCGGCGAGGGCCGCCTCGACCTGAAATCCGAGCAGCTCGATTTTCTGCTGCGCGGGTACCCGAAAAGTCCGCGCTTTTTCCGCTTCCACTCGCCGGTGCACGTGAAAGGCACGCTCCTCAAGCCGGCGTTCGGCATCGAAGCGCGCCGCTTGCAGGTGATCGACCCCGGCCGTGCGAAGGATGAGGACTGCGCGGCGCTGATCGCCGCGGGTCCTCGCTAGGCTCGCGCGCGCCAGCCTCCGCCGAGCGCCTTGACCAGCAGCACGCTCGCGATCATGCGCCGATTGAGAATGGTGACGCGGGAGATTTGCGCCTGCAAGGCGGTGGTCTCGGTGGTTGCGACCTCGAGATAGGTGACGAGCCCCGCCCGGTAGCGGTATTGCGCCTGTTCGAGAGCCTTGCCGGTGGCGCTCACGGCGGCGAGCTCGCTCACGCTCTCCTGCTCCAGCCGATGCAGCGCGGCGAGGCTGTCCTCGACCTCCTGATAGGCGGTGAGGACGGTGCTGCGGTAATCGGCCACTTGCTCATCGTATTGCGCGTGCGCCTGCGCCGACTGGGCTCGATGCCGTCCGGCGTCGAAGACCGTGAGCAGTCCGGTTGGGCCCGCGGACCACAGCCGGCTCGGTGCGTTCAACCAGGTCGCGGTGCTCGTGCTGTCGTAGCCGGCGGCGGCCGAGAGGCTGAATACCGGAAAGTATGCCGCGCGCGCCACGCCGACCTGCGCGTTCGCGGCGGCGACGCGGCGCTCCGCCGCCGCCACGTCGGGCCGGCGCTCGAGCAAGGTCGAGGGCAGCCCCGGATCGACCGCGGGAGGCGCGGTGTCGGCCGGCAGCGGACTCGCCGCGAGATGAAAGCTCGAGGGATTCTCGCCCACGAGCACTGCGATCGCGTGCTCGGTTTGTGCGCGCGCGAGCGCAACGTCGGCCGCCTGCGTACGCGCGGTCTCGAGCTGGGCCTGCGCCTGATCGACATCGGCCACGGCCGCCGCGCCGCCCCGATACAGGCGCTGCGTCAACTGCAAGGCGTGCGCATAGTCCTCGACCGTCCGATCGAGCAGCTCTTGCTCCGTGTCCTGGCTGCGCAAGGTGTAGTAGTCGGTCGCCAGCTCGGCATGCAGCGCGAGATCGAGGCTCGCCAGATCGGCGGCGCTCGCCTGCTGATTCGCCTTGGCCGCGTTCACCGTGCTGCGTACCCGGCCGAAGAGATCGATCTCGTACGAAAGATCCGCTTCCAGATCGAAATTGTTGAACGTCGGATCGAATCCAGGAATATAGGTCGGCGAATTCTGCGAGACGCGCTGCCGAGCCGCGGAAGATCCCACCTCGAGGGTCGGGAAAAGGTCCGCCCGCGCGATGCGCGTCGCGGCGCGCGCCTCCTGCAAGCGCGCGAGCGCGGCCTTGATATTCTGGTTGGCCGCGCCGACTTTCGCCTCGAGCGCATCGAGTTCCGGGTCCCGGAACACTGTCCACCAGTCGCCGCGCGCGAGCGCATCCTGGGGGGCCGCCTGCTGCCAATCGCCCGCTTCCTGATAGACGCCCGGAGCCGGCGCGCTGGTTGGAGCAGCGTAGCGGGGCGCGAGCGAGCACGCCGCGGCGGTGACGGCGATCAGAAGCGCTGCGGCACGCTTGAGGCGGCTCATAGGGCTTTCGCCGGGCCCTTGACCGCCTGGTCCGGCGGCGGAGCGGCCACGCGCACGCGCACGCCGCTGATGATCGAATCCGGCGGATTGACCACCACGGAGTCGTCGGCGTCGAGGCCGGACAACACCTCGATCGTATCGCCGAAATCTCGGCCCTGCACGATGCTCTTCAGTTGAATGTGTTGCCCCGCGTCGACCGTGGCCACCTGCAGCCCGGCGGCGCGAAACAGCACGGTGTTGGCCGGCAG
>JBEKVP010000063.1:0-8924 GCA_049513935.1 Steroidobacteraceae bacterium | reverse complement strand
CTCCCCGCAATGAGTCCCAAATCGGCAGGATCTGCCGTAAAATTGAGTAGTCGCGCAAGAAGTCACTGACCCACGGGAAGCTGCCCCATGAAACTCGACCGCTACGACCGCGCCATCGTGCACGTGCTGCAGCTCGACGGCCGCATCACCAACAGCCAGTTGGCGGAAATGGTCAGTCTGTCCGAATCCGCCTGCCTGCGACGCGTACGCGCGCTCGAGGAGTCGGGTTTCATCGAGGGCTACGCGGCGCTCATCAACCAGCAAAAAGCCGGTTGTCCAGTGAACGTCTTCGTCAACATTACGCTCGACCGGCAGGAGCAAGCGCATCTGCGCGAGTTCGAGGAAGCCGCCCGCAAGGTACCCGAAGTCATGGAGTGCTATTTGATGTCGGGGGAATACGACTATCTGTTGCGGGTGGTGCTGGCGGACACCGCGGACTTCGAGCGGCTGCACAGCCAGCACCTCACGCGCCTGCCCAACGTCGCCCGCGTTCAGTCGAGCTTCGCGCTGCGCACCGTGCAGAAATCGCGCGAGCTGCCGGTGCGCTGACCCTTCAGGGCTTGGCTTTGAGATTCAGCGTGAAAGCCACTTTCACCGCATCGGCAACCCACTCGGTGCTTTTCCAGTCCCCCCGGCCGACGCCGAAGTCCAAGCGCTTGAGCTCCGCCGTGCCCGAGAGAGTGGCGCCGCCGGCGGCGGCCGGGCTGTACTTGAACGCGATGGGTACGTCCTTGGTCACGCCGCGCAGAGTGAGCGAGCCCAAGGCCGTGTAGCCCGCCGCGGTCTTGGTGAAACTGCGGGTCACGTAGTGGGCGGTCGGGAAATGCGCGACGTCGAAGATGTCCGCGCCGCGTATCGTGCCGTCGCGGTCCTTGTCCATCGTGTCCTCGGAGCTCAGGTCGATCACGACGTCGAACTTCGCGGCGGCCAGGGCGTCCGGCGCGAAGTCGATCGCAGCGGTGAATTTGTGGAACACGCCTTTGAACTCGGCGCCCGCTTGCACGCCCGTGAACTCGAGGCGGCTCGTCCCTGGGTCCGCCGTGAAGCTGCCCGCCGCGCCGGCCGCCCGCGGCAGCGCGGCCGATACCAGGGCGGCAGAGAGCGCCGCCGCAATCCTCATTCGTCTCATCACGATCGCCTCGCCGATTTAACCGCTTTAAGTCTTGGTGAACGGCAACATGCGTTTGAGCACATCGTCCCGGTTCCAGAAATGATGCTTGAGCGCCGCCAGGATGTGCAACACGGCGATGGCGAACAGCACATCGCTCAGCGTGTCGTGCGTCGCACGCAAGAATTCGAACGCGGCCTCGTTCTTGCCGATGAGGTTCGGCCAGGTAAACAGGCCGAACCAGCTCACCGAATAGTTCTTGGCGGACGACATCATCCAGCCGGTGAGGGGCATGGCGAACAGGAGCACGTAAAAAGCGATGTGCGTCCCACGGGCGGCAATCCGCTCGAGGCGGCTCATCCCCGGAGGCAGCGCCGGCGGCGCAGCCTTCAAGCGCCACAGTAAGCGCAGGATCGCGAGCATCAAGATGGTCATTCCGACGCTCTTGTGCCGGGCCAGCAGCCCGAGTTTGCGCGCGCCCAGCGGCAGACCGTCCGCCGTGCGGGCGAGCACGAACTGAGTCACGATCAGCGCGGCGATGACCCAATGAAACAACTGCGCCAACGCGCCGTAGCGCGCCGGCATCGCCCTGTTTGGCATCGAGAGGCTCCCGGCGCACACTGCGCCGATCGATAGTCTAAGCAAGAGCAAGCGGGACGCCAATCGTGTTGAAGTTCTACGGCGCGGCCGGACTCGGCCTGCTGCTCTGCGCCTGCGGAGCGCCCAAGCCCCGGGAGGTGAAGCCCGCGCCGCTCGCGCCGCCGGCGCCGCCCGCGGTGTCCGGCGCGCACTATCGCATCGACCCGGCGCAGTCCGAGCTCAAGGTGCTCGTCTATCGGGCCGGCATCATGGCCTCGCTCGGGCACAATCACGTCATCGTCAATCGGGCGCTCTTCGGCTGGGTCACGGTCGCGGGCCCGCCTTCCGCCGCCGCATTTGCGCTCACCGTCCCCGCCGCCGATTTCGTGGTGGACGATGCGGAGGCGCGCAGCGCGGAAGGCGCCGACTTTTCAGAGGCGGTGCCTACGGACGCCAAGGCCGGCACCGCGCACAACATGCTGGGAGCCGCGGTCCTCGACGCAGCGGATCATCCGGCGGTCACGGTGCGGAGCCTCAGCGTCGCGGAAACCGGCGCCGGGCTCGAGGCGACGGTGGCGATCGAGGCGGCGGGGCACGAGTCGCGGCTCACCGTGCCGTTCACGCTCGAGCGATCCGCCGGCCGCCTGAGCGCCACCGGAGCGCTGACTGTCCGTCAAACCGCGCTCGGGCTCACGCCGCTCAGCATCTTCCTGGGTGCGCTTCGCGTCGAGGATGCGATCGGATTGAAATTCAAGCTCGTCGCGACGGCCGACTAAGCCAGCCCGTCGGACTTGCACCCACGGCAACGCGCCAGCCGGCCAAAGCCACGCCTTTGGCCGGCGAATACGGAGCCCTATCTGAAAGAGCGCCGCAGGCGACTCTTTCCAATAAGCTAGCTAAGCTAAGCTAAGGGACACTCTCCGACTCCGACATCAAGAGTATCGACGTTCCCTCGGGCGCCGCCAGCACGGCGGCCGGCCGCTGCCTCAAAGGCGCCGGAGGCTTGCCCGAGGGCTCGATCCCCGCCGCGGCCAGGCGGGCGAGTGCGCCGCCCACATCGCCCGCGTCGAACACCAACGTCGGGGCGAGCAGGTGCGCCGGTCCATAGAGCCCAATGTCGATCGAATCGCTGGTGCAGGATACATGCGGGAGCGCGGCGCTCGTCTCATCCATGCCCACGAAGCCGAATTTCTCCCAAAATGCCTTGGCCTCCTCGATTCCCGGTGTAGGCAGCGCGACCTCGAGGAAGTAGCCGCACGCGGAGATGTCGGTGGCGGCGCGCTTGGTGGGACTGAAAGTGCGCGCCTCGACCAAACGCACCAGGTGTCCCGAAGGGTCGAGCCACCCGAGCTCGTTGAAGACGTCATTGCCCAGGCGGGAGAACTCGAAATTCACGCCGAGGCTTTCGAGCACGGCGCGGTGACGCAGCAAATCTTGTTTGACGAAGGTGAGCGAGGGCGCCGGCAGCGGATGCTGGTGCAGCCCCAGGTGGATTCTGCCGTCCGTGACCACCGCATACGGATGCGCCCACGCCTCGCCGACTTCCGCCTGCGAAAACCCGAGCTTGGTGTAGAACTCGAGCGACGCTCGAATATCCGGCGCAGCGATCGAATATTCGAGAAACCGCCCGAGCACGCAGCCCTCAGCTCACTCCGCCCACACACACGTATTTGATTTCAGTGTAATCGAGTATCCCGTACTTCGATCCTTCGCGGCCGGTTCCGGACTCCTTCACTCCGCCGAACGGCGCCACCTCGGTCGAGATGATCCCGGTGTTCAGTCCGACGATGCCGTATTCGATCGCCTCGGACACCCGCCAGCTGCGCGCGAGATCGCGTGTGTACAGGTACGCCGCGAGGCCGAACTCGGTGTCGTTGGCCATCGCGATGGCCTCCGCCTCGGTCTTGAATTTGAACAGCGGAGCAACCGGTCCGAAGGTCTCCTCGCGGGCTACCATCATGCTGCTGGTCACTCCGGTGAGGATCGTGGGCTCGTAGAACGTGCCGCCCAGCGCGTGCCGCCTGCCGCCGAGCGCCAACGCCGCACCCTTGCCGAGGGCGTCGGCTACATGCTCTTCGACCTTGGCGAGGGCCTTCGCATCGATCAGAGGGCCTTGATCGGTGGCGCCCTTGAGCCCGTCGCCAACGCGCAGTTTGCCGACCGCCGCGGTCAGCTTCTTGGCGAATTCATCGTAGACGCCTTCCTGGACCAGCAGCCGGTTCGCGCACACGCAGGTCTGCCCGGTGTTGCGGTACTTGCTGGCGATCGCGCCCTGCACCGCCGCGTCCAAATCGGCGTCGTCGAATACGATGAACGGCGCGTTGCCGCCCAGTTCGAGCGAAAGCTTCTTGACGGTACCGGCACACTGAGCCATCAATTTCTTGCCGATCTCGGTCGATCCGGTGAAGGTCAGCTTACGCACCGCGGGATTCGTGGTCATCTCGCCGCCGATCGCCGCGGCGGAGCCGGTGACGACGTTGAACACCCCCGGCGGGATCCCCGCGCGCAGCGCCAGATCCGCGAGCGCAAGCGCCGAGAAGGGCGTCTGAGTGGCCGGTTTCAACACCATGGTGCACCCGGCGGCGAGCGCAGGCCCCGCCTTGCGGGTGATCATCGCCGCGGGAAAATTCCACGGGGTGATGGCGGCCACCACGCCCACCGGTTGCCGCAGCACCAGAATGCGCTTGTCCGCTTGATGGCCTGGGATGACGTCGCCGTAGAGCCGCTTGCCTTCCTCGGCGAACCACTCGATGAAGGAGGCCGCGTAGGCGATCTCGCCCTTCGCCTCGGCGAGCGGCTTGCCCTGCTCGGCGGTCATCAGCGTCGCGAGATCCTGCTCATTCTGCAGGATGAGATCGAACCAGCGCCTGAGCAGCGCAGACCGATCCTTGGCGGTTCTTGCGGCCCAGGGGGGGAGCGCCTGCGCGGCGGCCGCGATCGCACGGCGCGTTTCCGCCGCGCCCATGTTCGGAATCGTGCCGAGCGTCTCGCCGGTCGCTGGATTGTGCACCGGGAGGCTCCCGCCTTGATCCGCGGCGACCCAGCGGCCTGCGATCAGGCAGGCTTCGTGCAGAAGCTCGCGCTCTTGCAGCTTCAGGGGCTCGCGGCCAGCGCGCTGGGTATCGGCCGCAGTCCGCTCGATTGATTGTCCCATGATTCTAGGTCCTGGGGAGTGTGGGGGGTTCGACGTGTCGACCAGCAAAGAATAGCGCGTATGGTCCGTGGCGCTCAATTAGCGCTCCAAAATGGCCGTGACGCCCATGCCGCCGGCCGTGCAAATGGAAATGAGCCCGCGCTTCGCCTGGCTCTCGTCGAGCAGTTTCGCGAGCGTCGCGACGATGCGGGTTCCGGTCGCGGCAAACGGGTGCCCGAGCGCGAGACTGCCGCCCTTGACGTTGAGCTTCGCGCGATCGATGGTGCCGAGAGGGCCCGGAAGAGCCAATTTTTCCTTGCAGAAGGCGGGGTCGTTCCAGGCCTTGAGGGTGCACAGCACCTGTCCCGCGAAGGCCTCGTGAATCTCGTAAAAATCGAAATCCTGCAGAGTCAGGCGCGCATCGGCAAGCATGCGCGGCACGGCGTACGCCGGCGCCATCAACAGGCCCTCCTTTTTCTCGAAGTAATCGACCGCAGCCACCTTTCCGTAAGTCAAAAAGGCCAGCACCGGGAGGTTGCGCTCGCGCGCGAAAGACTCCGACGCGAGCAGCACCGCCGAGGCCCCGTCGGTCATCGGCGTCGAATTTCCCGCGGTGAGCGTGCCCCCGCCGCGGGCATCGAAAACCGGCTTGAGCTTGCCGAGCTTTTCGAGACTCGTATCGGCGCGGATGTTGTTGTCCTGGGTAAGTCCGAGATACTCGCGCACCAGATCCTTGTAAAAGCCTGAGGCGTAGGCGGCTGCGGCCTTCTGGTGGCTCTCGAGCGCGAGCTGATCCTGCTCGGCGCGGCCGATTCCCCAGGTTTTCACCATGAGCTCGGTACTCTCGCCCATCGAGAGCCCCGTGCGAGGCTCGGCCATGCCGGGCAATACCGGGCGAAAATACGTGGGTCTCCACCTGAGCCATGGCCGCAAGCGCTCGCCGGCGGTCTTGCCGCGATAGCTCTCCAGCAACAGCTGCTGAAAGCGCTTCGGAAAGACCACCGGGGGATCGCTCACCGTATCGACCCCCGCGGCGATCGCGCTGTCGATCTGTCCGAGCGCGATCTTGTTGCCCACGAGAATCGCAGCCTCGAGACTCGTGCCGCAGGCACGCTGCAGATCGAGTCCGGGTGTTTCCGCAGCGAGACCCGAGTCGAGCAGCGATTCGCGCGTGAGATTCCACTGACTGGAATGCTTCATGACCGCGCCCGCCGCGACCTCATCGAGCCTTACCCCATGCAGGCCATAGCGCTCGACGATTCCGCGGAGCGCGGCGGTGAGCATTTCCTGATTGCCTACCTCGGCGTAGGCGCCGTTGCCGCGCGCGAATGGAATCCGTACGCCTCCGACAACCGCGACCCGACGCGCACTTGCTCCGACCAACATACAGCCTCCTACCGTGTCCTTCGCGCCGGTCTGCCCGGCCGTAATGGCCCCGGATTATGAAACGCCGCCTATATATACTCGATTCATGATTCGTTTTTTGCGTTTAAGGCTCGCGCTCGCCGCCCTCGCGCTTGCGGGCTGCGGCGCGTCGCCCGCGCCCCCGCCCGCGCAGGCGGCGAGCTCGACCGCCGCGCCCGGCGCGCGGCTCGCGAGTCTGGTAGAGCAGTATTGGGATGATTACCTTAGGCTCAACCCGCAATATCCGCCCGAGGAGCCGGACGTGCGCTTCGATCCGGGGGCGGGGGCGGAGATTTCCGCGCAGTTTCTCGCCGATTCGCTGGCGCTGGAGCGGCGCTACCTTACGATCGCGCGCGAGCTGCCGCGAGAGCGGCTGACGGGCGAGACGCAGCTCACCTACGACATCTTCGTGCGCGAGCGCGAATTGGCCGCCGAGAGCTTCACTTACCCCTCGGAGCTCATGCCGGTCAACCCGTTCCGCTCGATGCCCTTGCGGTTCGCCCGCGCGGCGAGCCTCGCCGAGCCCGCCGCGGCCGCGAGCGCCCAGGAGTACGAGAGATGGCAGGCGCGCAGCGACGGGTACGTGCGCTGGACGGCCGAGGCCATCGCCAACATGCGCGAGGGGATGCGCCGCGGCTACTCGATACCCCGCGGTCTGGTCACAGAGATGCTGCCCATACTGGCCGCCTTGGGCGCCGACACACCGACGAACCTCCTTTATCAGCCGCTGCGTACGGAAACGGCCGGCGAGCAAAAACAGCTGAAGGACGGTCTCGCCGCGCGCGTGCGCGACAAGATCCTGCCGGCCTACCGCGAGCTTCACGATTTCCTGCGCGATGAGTACCTGCCGCGCGCGCGGACGAGCACCGGATTGTCGGCGCTGCCGCTTGGCGAATCGTGGTATGCGTTTCTGATCAAGCGGGAGACCGGTTCGCATCAGAAAGCCGCCGAGCTGCACGCTCTGGGCCTCGCGGAAACGGAACGCTTGCACGGCCGCTTGCAGGCGCTGCTGGCCGAAGCGGGATTTGCCGGCAACGCAGAGGCCTTCTTCGAGGCCATGAGCCACGGTCCGCACGCCATCGGCGCCGCCGACGAATTGCTACATTTCTACGAGCAGCAGAAAACGGAGGCGGTTGCCGCGATACCGGCGTTGTTCACCGAGACACCGCAGGCCGACTTCACCGATCGGCCGGTCGAAGCGTTCCTCGAAACCACCGTGGATGCTCTTTCCTATCGGCGTGCCCCGGATCCGAGCGCCCCCGCGATTCTCTACGTCAACACGGCAGGACTCGAGACGCGGCCGCGGGTACCGGCGCCGGCCTTGTTTCTGCGCGAGGCGATTCCCGGCCATCATCTTCAGATTGCGACGCAGGAGGCGCGGTCGGATCTGCCGAGATTCCGCCGTTTCGGGGGCGATCCGGGATTCGTCGAGGGCTGGGGCATTTATGCTTCTTCGTTGGGCGAGGAGCTGGGGCTGTATCGGGACGCCGAGTCGAAGTTCTCCGCCTTGGCGGCGCAGCTTTCGTGCTCTGCCGGACTCGTCGTCGACACCGGCCTCAACGCGCTCGGTTGGAGTGTGGATCAGGCGCGCGAATTTCTGCGCTCGCAGGTGCCGATGGACGAGACCTCGGAGCGCGCCATGATCGACCGCGAGCTTGCGCTGCCCGGTGAGGCGCTCGCCTGCGCGCTCGGTGCACGCAGCTTGCAGAATCTGCGCGCCCGAGCCCGAGAGACCCTCGGCAGCCGATTCGACCTGCGCGCCTTTCATGCCGAGATCCTCGACGGCGGCGCGATGCCGCTGGACATTCTCGAGTCCACGGTCAATCTTTGGCTGAATGGTCCGCATTGATTGAGGTCGCAGCTTGCGCAACTTGGAGCGGGCGGCGGCACTCAAACGGATGGGCGTCGCCGAACCGGCCCGCCCGGCTCTCCATAAATCAAGGAAATTGTGCGTCCATCCATCGTTCTCGCATTCCTGCTGTCGGCGTCGATTGTCGCGACTCCGGCCGGCGCCGACATCGCGATGGACGCCGAGCAGCCGGGCGACATCGAATTGGGCGCCGCTCTCGACTCGGCGGCGCAGAGCGGCAGCGTGAGCGCCACCATAAGAATTCATGCGCCGCGCGAACGGGTCTGGTCGCTGGCGACGAGCTGCGAGGTGGCGCTCAAGACGGTGCCGGGACTCGCGGCTTGCGAGGTGCTCGACACGGCTCCCGACCGGTCCTGGCAGCTCATTAGGCATGTGGTCGACTATTCGTGGTACTTGCCGAGACTGACTTTCGAGATTCGCGCAACCTACGAATATCCGTCGCGGGTGTCGATCGAGCGGGTGTCCGGGGACTTGAGCGTGCTCAAGGGCTCGTGGTATCTCGAGAGCGACGGGGATTTCACCGTCGCGCACTATTCGCTTCATCTGGTGCCGGGCTTCTGGGTTCCGCGATGGCTGGTAAGGGCGGCATTGCGGCGCGACTTGCCGAAGATGCTGCGCGCCTTGCGCGCGCGAGCCGAATCCGCACAGGGCGCGATTTAGGAGTGGGGGAAGGCATGGTTCATCGGAGCGTTCGAATGATGTGCGCCGTCGCGGCGCTCTGCATCGGGTCTTGCGAGCGCGAGCCCGAGGCGCCGCCGATGCGCGTGAAGCAGGTGTTTCATCTGAACGGCTACGAGAAGGACTTCGGGTATTCTCAGGCGGTTCTCGTC
>JBEKVP010000062.1:0-8953 GCA_049513935.1 Steroidobacteraceae bacterium | reverse complement strand
CCCTTGCAGGCCCTGGTGTCCGAGCCCGTCAAGCCGGTGTTTCCGTGCGTCGTGATGTCCAACACCATCCACGCCTACATCAGTCAGTCGGACAAGGGAGAGCTGGTGATCGGCGCCGGCACGGACGCTTACACCTCGTACACGCAGCGCGGCGCGCTGCATGTCAACACGCACACGCTCGATGCGGTCTGCGAGCTGTTCCCGCAGTTTCGCCGCTTGCGCATGCTGCGCAACTGGGGCGGCATCGTCGATGTCACGCCGGATCGCTCGCCCATTATCGCCAAGACCCCCGTTCCCGGACTTTACGTGAACTGCGGGTGGGGCACCGGCGGCTTCAAGGCCACGCCGGGCTCGGCGCACCTGTTCGCCTGGACCATCGCGCGCGACGAGCCCCATCCGATCAACGCACCCTTCACGATCGAGCGTTTCCGCGACGGCTATTTGATCGACGAGGCGGCGGCCGCGGCCGTGGCGCACTAGCCGGCATGCTGCTCATCCCGTGCCCTTACTGCGGCGAACGGCCTGAAATCGAATTTTCCTACGGCGGGCAGGCGCATATCGCCCGGCCGCCGCGGCCCGCGGAGCTCGACGATCAGGCCTGGACCGATTTCCTTTATATGCGGGCCAACACCAAAGGGGTGTACGCCGAGCGTTGGAGACATGCGCGCGGCTGCGGGCGCTTCTTCAATGCGCTGCGCGATACGACCACTGACCATATTCTCGCCACCTACAAGACCGGCGAGCCGCGCCCCGACGTGAACGCCTCCCAAGGGCGCACACCGTGAGCCGCGCCCCCGCCGGCGGAAGAGTCGACCGCTCGCGCCCCGTGCGCTTCACCTTCGATGGCAAGTCCTTCGAGGGATTTGCGGGCGACACGCTCGCCTCGGCACTGCTCGCCAACGACGTGCACCTGGTCGGCCGCTCGTTCAAGTACCACCGGCCGCGCGGCATCCTCGCCGCGGGATCCGAGGAGCCGAGTGCGCTCGTGACCGTCGAGCGCGATGAGTCGCGCCGCACGCCGAACCTGCGCGCGACCCAGATCGAGCTCTACGATGGCCTTTGCGCCTACAGCCAAAATCGCTGGCCCAGCCTCAAATTGGATATCGGCCGGGTGAATGATTGGCTGTCGCCGTTTTTTCCGGCCGGCTTCTACTACAAGACCTTCATGTGGCCGCCCAAGGCCTGGAAGGCCCTGTACGAGCCTCTCATCCGCCGCGCCGCAGGACTCGGCGTCGCACCGACGCTCCCCGATCCCGATCGATCTGCGCAGCGCGACGCGCACTGCGACCTGCTCGTCGTGGGCGCAGGACCCGCGGGCCTCGCCGCCGCGCTCGCCGCCGCCGACTCGGGCGCGCGCGTCATATTGTGCGATGAATCGACCGAGTTCGGCGGGAGCTTGCTCGGCGATCCCGCCGCGCGCATCAACGGCGAGGCGGCGCTCGACTGGGTGCTGCGCTCGATCACGGAGCTTGGCAAGCAGGCGCGAGTCACGCTGTTGTCGCGTACCACCGCATTCGGCTATTTCCCGCACAACTTCGTGGGGCTCTGCGAGCGCCTGACCGATCATCTGGCCACGCCGCCCGCGCACCTGCCGCGAGAGCGGCTCTGGCAGGTGCGTGCGCGGCGAGTGGTGCTCGCGACCGGCGCCATCGAGCGGCCGCTGGTATTTCCGGGCAACGACCGGCCGGGCATCATGCTGGCCGGCGCCGCACAGAGCTACATCAACCGCTACGGCGTGCGCGTCGGCGATCGCGTGGTGGTCGTGACCGCCTGCGATGCGTCGTACCAGGCGGCGCTGGATCTGCATGCCCAGGGCGTCGACATCGCGGTCATCGCCGACGTGCGCTCTTCGGCCACCGGTGTGCTGCCCGAGGCCGCGCGGCGCGCCGGCATCGAGACGCTCAAGGGCGCGACGGTGCTCCGCACCGACGGCGGGCAACGCGTGCGCGCCATCTCGATCGGCGAGAGCGACGGCGCGGGGCAGGTGCGCGGCGTGCGAAGATTCAACTGCGATGCCGTGCTGATGTCGGGCGGATTCACGCCGAGCGTCCACTTGTTCTCGCAATCGCGCGGCAAGCTCTTGTGGAGCGACGCGCTGCAGGCGTTCATCCCCGGACAGTCCGCCGAGCGCGAGCGCTCGGTGGGCGCCTGCCGGGGAGCGATGGACCTGGCGCAGGCGCTTGAGGACGGGGCGAGCGCCGGCGCCGACGCCGGCCGTGAATCGCCGTCGCGCCCGGCGCGCCAGTTCCTGGTTGATGCGCTGCCGCGCGGCACCGGCGCCTCGCTGGGCGAATTGCCCGCGGGGAACCCGCCGAGCCGGCTCAAAGCGTTCGTCGATTGGCAGCACGACGTCACCACCAAAGACATCAAGCTCGCGGCGCGCGAGGGCTTTCGCTCCATCGAGCACGTCAAGCGCTATACCACCACGGGGATGGCCACCGACCAGGGCAAGACCTCGAACTTGAACGCGCTTGCGATCGTCTCGCAGGAAGAGAGCCGGCCGATCGCGGCGGTCGGGCTCACGACGTTCCGCATGCCCTACACGCCGACGACCTTCGGCTCCTTCGCCGGCATCTCGCGCGGCGATCTGTTCGACCCGAAGCGCACCACACCGACTCACGCCTGGGCCGAGGCCAAAGGCGCGGTATTCGAGAACGTCGGGCTCTGGAAACGCGCCCGCTATTTTCCGCGGCCGGGCGAGACCATGCACGCCGCCGTCGCGCGCGAGTGCCTCGCGGTGCGCAGCGCCTGCGGTATCTTCGATGCTTCCACCTTGGGCAAGATCGAAGTGGTCGGCGCCGACGCCGCGGAGTTCATGAATCGCCTCTACGTGAACAGCTGGTCGGGTCTCGGCGTCGGGCGGGCACGCTATGGGATCCTGTGCCGCGACGACGGATTCATCTATGACGACGGCGTGGTTGCGCGCCTCGACAAGGACCGCTTTCACGTCACGACCACCACGGGCGGAGCGCCCCGCGTGCTCGCCCTCATGGAGGACTACCGCCAGACCGAGTGGCCGGACCTCAAGGTCTGGCTCACCTCCACCACGGAACAATGGGCGGTGATCGCCGTGCAGGGACCGAACTCACGGCGCGTGCTCGAGCCCCTGGTGTCCGACATCGATTTGAGCGCCGCGGCCTTCCCGCACATGAGTGTCGCGCGCGGCAAGATTTCGGGCGTACCGATGCTTCTCTTCCGGGTGAGCTTCACCGGCGAACTGGGCTATGAGATC
Source organism: Steroidobacteraceae bacterium (assembly GCA_049513935.1). Lineage (GTDB taxonomy): Bacteria > Pseudomonadota > Gammaproteobacteria > Steroidobacterales > Steroidobacteraceae > Bog-1198. The sequence goes on along the minus strand of JBEKVP010000062.1, from coordinate 5,721 downwards.
AACGTGCCTGCCGATTACGGCGCCGCGGTCTGGGAGAGCGTCTACGCGTCCGGCCAGGCGCACGGCATTGTGGAATACGGCACCGAGACCATGCACGTGCTGCGCGCCGAGAAGGGCTACATCATCGTCGGCCAGGACACCGACGGTACCGTGACGCCCGACGATGCGGGACTCGCCTGGGCCGTCGGCAAGAACAAGCCGGACTTCGTCGGCAAGCGCGCGCTCGATCGCGCCTCGATGAAGGCCGCCGATCGCAAGCAGCTCGTCGGATTGCGCGCGCGCGACGGGCGAACCTTGCTCGAGGAAGGGGCGCAAGTGGCGGCGAAGGCCCAACAGGCGCCCCCCATGGAATTGATCGGGCACGTGACCTCGTCTTATGCCAGCAGCGCGCTTAAAGGCCCGATCGCGCTCGCACTCATCGCGGGGGGCCGCGCGCGCATGGGACAGACGCTTTACTTGCCGATGCCCACCGGTGATATCGAGGTCGAGGTCACCTCCCCGGTCTTCTACGATCCCACGGGAGGCCGCATCAATGCTTGAGCTCGACCTGCGCCGGCAGCCGTCGATCCGCTCGACGGATTGGCTGAGATGCTTGCCGTCCGCGAGCCGCTGGATACTGCACGGCGGTCCCGCCGTGCGCGCGCTCGCCGCCCCGGTGTGGGGTGTCGAGCTTTCGGAGACCGCCTGCCGCGCCGCGCTCGCGGGATCCCGCGCCGCGTTGTGGCTCGGCCCCGACGAGTATCTCCTCCTCGAGCTCGCGCCGGGCGAGCGGACTGATGAATTGCAAGCAGCCCTCGCGGGAGCCCTCGAGCAGGCGCTTGCCGGTACGCCGCATGCGCTGGTCGACGTGAGTCATCGGCAGTTCGCGCTCGAAGTGAGCGGCGCGCACGCCGCGACGATGCTCAATGCCGGCTGCCCGCTCGATCTCGATCTGACCGAGTTCCCCGTCGGTATGTGCACGCGCACGGTCTTTGCGAAGGCCGACGTGGTGCTCTGGCGCACCCGGGCGGACGCCTTCCATGTCGAGGTCTGGCGCTCGTTTGCAGGTTATGTCTCGGGGCTGCTCGCCGAGATCGCGCGGGAGTTCTACCCTCTGTAGGGTTCAGCGCGGGCTGTTTGGGCTAAGCTTCGACTCATGTCCCAGGAGCGACAACAAGCGCCGCTGCGGGCGGCCTACACGGAGGCGCTCACCGCGCTGCGCATGGGGCGCGCGGTGACCGCAGAACGGCAGCTGCGCGCCATTCAGGCGTCGGCGCCCGGCGATCTGGACAGCCTGCGTCTGCTCGGCGGATCTCTGCTCTATCAGGACAAAGTGACCGAAGCGGTCGAGACGCTCGAGCGGGTGGCGGCGGCCGCGCCGGAGTTCTGGGCCGCTCGGGCCGATCTCGCGCACGCCTATCGTACCGCGGGCAAGCTCGACGCTGCGCTGCGCGAGGTGCGCACCGTGGTCAGCGCGGCGCCGGAGCTCGTGCCAGCGTGGCTCGCCTACGGCGATGTACTGGTCGAACTCGAGAAGTATCCGGATGCGAAGTTCGCCTACGAATGCGCACGGCGGGCGGACCCGGAGATTCGCCGCATCGAACATGCACGCGATGCGCTCGCCGCGGACGACCACAAGACCGCCGAGCCGATCTTTCGGGACATCCTGCGCTCTGACCCGGCACACGTGGCCGCGCTCTGTGGGCTCGCCGCGGTATCGCTCACGGTGAGCCGGGCGCAGGATGCGGTGCGCCTGCTGAAGCACGCGCTCAAGCAGTCGGCACATCTGCCGCTCGCCTGGCGCGGCCTTTCGCAAGCCCTGCTCGCGCTGGGGGATCTTCCCGAGGCCGAGGCGGCCGCACGCCGCCTGCTCAGAATCGAGAGCGAGAACCCCAACAATTGGGTGCAACTCGCAACCGTGTACGCGCGCCTCATGCGTCAGCAGGATGCGCTCGCGGCCTTCGAGGAAGCGGCTCGGAGGAGCCCCGGCGAAGTCCGGCTGCGGCTCTCGATCGGGCACCTCAACAAGACGCTCGGCCGCCGCCGCGAGTGCGAACAGGCCTACAAGCAGTGCCTCGAGATGGACCCAAGCATGGGCGAGGCGTACTGGAGCCTGGCGGACCTGAAAAACTACGTGTTCTCAGACGCCGAAATCGCCTCCATGCTGTCCCTCATGAACGGGGAAGACGGCGACGATCAGGACCAGGCGTACGTGCATTTCGCGCTCGGGCGGGCCTTCGAGCACAAGAAGGACTACGCCGCCGCCTTCGATCATTACGCGACGGGCAACCGCCGGCGGCGAAAAACCGTTCCCTTTGACATCGAAGCGTTCGAGAACAAGACACGGCGCGTGCGCGAATGCTTCGATCCTGCGTTTTTCGCCTCGCGATCGGGCTCCGGACATCCCGATCCCTCCCCCATATTCATCATCGGCCTGCCGAGATCCGGCTCAACGCTGGTGGAGCAGATACTCGCCAGTCACTCCTGCGTCGAGGGCACCTTCGAGCTGCCGAACCTGCTCAGCATCGTGCGCGAGTTCGATCACGCCGACGCAGTGCACGATGCCTACCCGGAAATCGTGCGCGCCGCCTCGCCGGAACATCTCGCCAATCTCGGCCGGCGCTACATCGAGGAGACCGCGCCGCTGCGCGGCGCGCGGCCGTACTTCATTGACAAGATGCCGAACAACTTCAGCCACGTGGGCCTGATCCAGGCCATTCTCCCCCGGGCGGTCATCATCGATGCGCGCCGCCACCCGATGGATGCCTGTTTCAGCACCTACAAGCAGCATTTCGCCGAGGGCCAGTCCTTCAGTTACGACTTGGAGGATCTGGGACGCTACTATCGCTGCTATTTGAGCCTCATGGACCACTGGGACGCCGTGCTGCCCGGCAAGGTGTTGCGTTTACAATACGAAGTGCTGGTGCGGGAACCGGATCCGAGCATACGGCGCCTTCTGGCGCACTGCGGACTCGAGTTCGAGCCGGGCTGCCTCGCGTTTCACGAAACCAAGCGGGCGGTCCGCACGGCGAGCGCGGAGCAGGTTCGCCAGCCCCTCTATACCTCGGGGATGGGCTACTGGAAGCACTTCGAATCGCAGCTCGAGCCCCTGCGGCGCGCGCTTGGCGATGCCCTCGAACGATTCCCGAACGAGAATTAGCGCCCCGCAGGGCTGTTGAACGCTCGATCAGCTTCCGTGTGTCAAGCATTTGACAGGCCACGGCCTCGCAAGACATGATCCCTTTACGAGGCACGCGCGATCGCGCTGTCGAAATCGTAAGCAAAGGGGATGATGCGATGCGCACAACGAGAGCGCGTTCCGGGGCAAAGTCGTTACGCCGGGAAGCGGCTGCCATACCGCTCGGTCCCCGTTCCAAGCTGGCGATCGCCGTCGCCACGGCCCTCTCCGGCACTGCCGGAGTGCATTCAGTACCCGTTCTGGCCGCAGATCCATCGACGGAGACTACGACGACCCTCGAGGAAGTCATCGTGACGGCCCGCAAGCGCACGGAAAATCTTCAGGACGTTCCGATCAGCATCGACGTTTTTACGTCCAAGGATCTGCAGAATCTCGCGATCTCGCAGTTCGAAGACTACGCGACCATGACTCCCTCCATCTCGTTCGTGAGCGCGGGCCCCGGCACTCAAACCTTCGTCATGCGCGGCGTATCGGACGGCAGCAATCCGAACTACGCGAATACGGCGACCACCGCGTTCCTGGTCGACGACATGTCGATGAATTTCGCCGGCACGACGCCGGACCTGCATCTCTATGATATCGAGCGCATCGAAGTCCTGAACGGACCGCAGGGCACCACGTTCGGCGCGAGCGCGATGGCCGGAGCACTGCGCTTCATCACCAACAAGCCGGATCCCAGCGGTTTCAGCGCGGGGGCCGATCTCGACGGCGGCAAGATCGAGGGCGGCACCAAGAACGGCACCGTCGAGGGCTTCATGAACATTCCGCTGATCCCCGACTGGACGGCGCTGCGCTTTTCCGCCTATCGCGACTATCACGGCGGGTACATCGACAATATCAACACGACCCGTAATTGGATCAACGGGACCGTCTCCAACAATTCAGAGTGGGCGGGTCAGAACTACAATGTCGAGCGTGTGACCGGCGGCCGACTCGCGCTCGGTCAGAAGATCGCAGACGGCTGGAAGGCCACGCTGACCGGGAGCTATCAGAAACAGCTCACGCACGGCGCCTGGGACGAGAACCCGACCATCGGGGGAGCGATGGGCGTGGACCCGGTGACGGGCGCGACGACTTATCCCGATGGCCCTGAGCGCTCCTTCGGCCAGAAGAACGTGGCTCGCTTCGGTCCGGAATTCAAGCAGTACTACGCGAAGACGCTGGACTTCCATCTCGAGGGCGATGTCGGAATTGGCGATCTCGTGTACGCGAATACCTACTGGGCACAGGACGACACGTGGGTGAACGAGTACTCGGAGTACATGCAGTACGTGAACACCGGGCCGCCGAATAACTACACGGCAGTCAACCGCCAGGGGTTCACGTGCCAGACCAGCCCGGGTTGGTCAACGCCCCCGGCAGGTTACACGGTCGCGCCCTTCACCGGCTGCGGCGTCCCGACCCAGTACTACAACTACACCACGAAGATTTACCGTTGGTCGAATGAGCTGCGGTTGCAGTCGAAAGAGGACAACGGATTGCCGTTTCACTGGCTGGTCGGCGCCTACTGGGAGAGGACGCGCAATGACACCAGCGATTACTACGCAATCCCAAACCTGAAACCCAATGGTGACGCATTTCAGTATTACGCGTCGTACCATGGCGGTACCAAGCCACCGCGGCCGGGTGAGTGGTACGCCTACACCTCGCGCTACGATTATTTGCAGATGACCGAATTTCTCAACGTGACCTTCGATCTCACCAAGCGGCTGAAGCTCGAGATCGGAACCGTCCACTTTCAGTCGCACTTCAACGACATCGTGCACGGCGGCTACTTCTCCTATGGCAACGAGAATGCGGTGAGCGAGGGGCCTGGAGGATCGGAAAAATGGGATAGCAAGGGTGGCTTGAGCTACAAGGCGACGGATGATCTGCTTCTGTACGTCGATGCCGCGCAGGGCTTCAGAGACGGCGGCGTCAACTCGGGACTGCCTCCCCAGTGCACGAAGAATGGCGTGCCCACCACGTACAAGCCGGACACGTTGACCAACTACGAAATTGGGTGGAAATCGACCCTCCTCGACAAGCATCTGCAGTGGAACGGCGCTTTTTACTTGATGCCCTGGAAGAATTACCAATCGCTGCTCTTCGATCCGAACGTTTGCGCGACTTCCAGCTTCGACGCGAACATCGGCAATGCCAAGATTTACGGCTCCGAAACCGAGATCAAGTACGCACCGAACTCGAATCTCAGCATGGACGTATCGTTGAGCTACAACGACTCGCGGATCATCAGCGATATCTACTATACCGGCGTCCCCGGAGCGGGGTTCGACGTCAGGCCCGGCGAGCGGCTCCCTTACGTTCCTTACTTCGATTGGAGCGGCAACGTGCGCTACGAAGCGCCCATCAAGGATACACTGCACTGGTACGCCCAATACGATGTCGCCCACAAGGGCGACATGTTCAACAATCTGCAGGCGTCCGGAAGCAACGGGCTACCCTATGTCCTGCAGCCGGGTTACTCCGTCATGAATGTGCGCTTCGGTCTCACGCGAGCCGATCAGGGTTGGACCACGGAGTTCTACATCACCAACCTCGCG
>JBEKVP010000061.1:0-9100 GCA_049513935.1 Steroidobacteraceae bacterium | reverse complement strand
GTGGGTTATCAGCAGCCTGTAGGTCAGAACGACGTAGAACAGCGGTACAAGGGAAAGTGCCGTCAGACCGAACAGACGCGCTCGGTCCATTCTTATGAAGAAACTGCAAAGACCGATGAGCGCTCCGATCGCGGGAAGGACGAGCGGCGCGTGAAACCACGACGGGATATCCGAAATCTTATTTGCTACCTGCAGTATCGGGAGGTGGGATGGACCGTGGTAATAGAGCGGCCCGTTTAGAACGAGGCACCCAAGTCCAACCAGCACAAGAAATTGAACCATGCGCCGCCAGCCACGAGACTGGAAAACCGCGCCTGCCAAGACCGGTACCGCGATCGCGTAGATCGGGCGGGACGAAATCGCAACACTTAAGAAGATTACCGCGGCGTATCGATACCATTTGCGCTCATTGTGCAGGGCCACGAAGGCCATATCCATGGCGATGGCGACGTACAGGGCATTAATGAGGTAGTCGCCTCCAGTGACGAAATCCCGCAGAGATCCCGGACATCCGACAATAAAAATCAAAACGCACCAAAGCGCGGCGCTCGTTGTTCCAAACCACTTCTGAGCCCACCATAGAAACGCCGGCACCCAGAAGAGATTTTGAAACGCGCTATTTCCAATCAAATAGAACGGCAGAGCGAGAACCAGCGCTCCAGGCATCGGGTTCAGCTGATGTCCAAGGAAGGTTGTCGCGCTATAGGGATCGTGCAGCCGGAGGAGCGCATGAAGCGCCACATTCAACCCGTCATCGCGGTCCGATCCGGGCCCAAGAAGACCGCTGTGGGCGAGTGGATAAAATAGGGCAAACAGCAGCGCAGCGAGCCCGCCCGCCCCGACGAGCCAGCGAGCGGACAGATCCGCGGTGCGTCGGCATAAAATGGCGGTGAGCACAGTAATCGCCGACAGACCGGCAAGAGACAGAAATATGAGTCCTGCTGGTCCTGTGTATTTCAGAATCAAGCCAGTCGAGGGCACAAGCCACAGAACGAACGCAGCTGCAATGACACCGCCTGCGCGCCGCCACAAATCACGATCTTGCGCGGCCACCTCTGGAATCACTGGCCCATCTTCGCTGACAATTTCACTGATCCAATCTTTTGTTGAAACTACTGGACAAATCGACCCTCGTGTTCGGATTGGGAATCGAGATCTGGCGGGCACGACCCCGCCTAGACTAGCGTGCCGCGAGGCGCCCTTGCGGATCGGTCCTGCGCGTGATCTCCGGACAGTCCTCCAACCACGCCCCGACGAGAGCTAGCTCCTCATTGCGAATTACATTCGCGCGTACTAGGGCTTCATAACATCGGAAAAGATTGTCTTTCAAGTGGCTTCTGCCATGGCGCAGGTTGCATGATTCGAGGATCCCGCGGATCTCATCGTTGCGCAGGTACCCCACGATCTCCTGGTCAAAGTCGCGCATCAGATCGTGCTCATTACGGACGTGCCTCATGTCCGCGCGGTGGAACTCGAGCTCGTATCCCAATTCCCACAGGCAGCGCTGAGCGACGAGGCCTCTCCAGATATCAGTCATGCGGAAAGAGCAATGACTTGGCAGATACAGCAACGGGAATGCCTCCTCCCACCACCATGTATTTTGGCTGTTGAACGGGCACCAGAGCCCGCTAGGCAGCGAAATGTTCGGGTAGTCCTCAAAGCTAAATTCATGATCGAAAATCAGTCGCCAGATGGCGTCCACGTCGGGACTCCCGTTCACGAGCCCCTGCTGGATCGGCGCGGTCGCCGGAACGAGAACCGAAGCCATCTCGAAGTCCTGCGCGATGCGGTGTCGAGCGTGAGTCAACGGCAGGCCGCGAGGCCACACGAACTCGGTGGTGTACGCAGAATAGACGTTCACCCAAGTGGATTTCCCGCTTATCTTCCGGACCTCTGTCTGCAGGGTTCGTGGCCGCCAAGCCTCGGTCGGCGCGTTGTCGTCGTCCGTCTCATAGATGCAGTCGCATCCACGCGAAATTGCGAGCAGGTAACCAAGGTTCTTGCGCGCGTAGTGCCTCTCGGGCAGCAGGCGCGCGATTTTGAACGACAGCGCTCTTTGCTCTTCGAGCGACACAAGCTCCGCGGGCGCCAGCGCGAAACTGGTCGGCCCTTTCTGATCGCCAAGTACTATCCACTGCAAGCGGTGAGCCGTCGCCTGAAGGGCAAGGAGTTTCATGCAATGGGTCGGTTCCCGCACCGTGGTGACGACAATGGCGATTCCCCCTGTCATTCTCGACGCCTCAGCTGTAACAGAATTCTCAGTGATTCGCCGATCGCTCGTCGGCCGACACGATAGCGGTCGTTGACATAGACGATTGGAATCTCCTTCCAACGAAACCGATGCATCATATGACGTATCTCCGTCTGGAAAAAATTAGCACGACTGCGGACGCGATGGCGTAACACATGCTCAATTGCACGCCGACTGAAACACTCGAATCCACTCGTCATATCCGTCATCTCGCTGCCAAGAAGGAGACGGGCTAGAATCGTTCCTCCATAACTCAAGCTTCTCCGCGTCCAAGGACTACGATGTGCGCCTCCGGGCATGAAGCGGCTTCCGCCCACATAGTCGTATCCTGCTTCCATCGCGGCGAGAAATTGCGGAATGCTGGAGGGCGCATGACTGAAGCCTGCGTCCAACTCCAGGATCCACTTGCACCCCGCGGCATAGGCAGCCTCGTACCCGGCAAAATACGCATCGACGATGCAGCGGTTCTGCGGAGACCAGATGTGCACTACGCGCTCATCGATCTGCGAGCGAGCTTCTACAACGTCACCTGTCCCGTCCTTCGACACATTGTCCAAGACGCAATACCAGCGGTCGCTCGCCTCGAGGTGTTCCAAAACTTCGTCCATGAACGCGTCGATGCATTGCCTTTCATTGCCCAGCGGTGTCACTACGCCTAATCGGAATGACTCGGCCTTCGCTGCTTCCATTTAGATCTCTCCCGGCGCAGCGGCACGGAAACCCTATGTTTAAGCGGTTATGCAGCCAACCGAACCGACCAAGTGACGGTGCCGAAAGGCAGATTTCCCACCTCAGCAAAGTGCGCAAGATTGAACGACGCGCGGACGGCAATAAGGCATTGATTAAACACCGACCATAAACAGCGAAGCTTGTTGCTGTCAAGCCGACTGAGATAATCAGGAAAGCGTTCATGGTTCGGCCAGGCGGGAGATTCTGAGACCCGATGGTCCGAGTTCGCACCGAGTCGCGCAACTCTGAGCACGGATAACTATTCCGCGCTGGCCGGAATCTCCGCGGGCGGCTCGAGCTTCGCGAGCACGTCGTCCAGGGTCGCGTACAGGCGCTCGCAGAACTCCTCGCCGAGCAGTCCCTCGACGCGCGCATAGATCGCCTCGATCCGCGGCGCCATGCGCACCGCAAGTGCGCGGCTGCGCGAGGTCAGCGACACCCGCACGCGGCGCTGATCGTGCGGAAAGCGCCGGCGCTTCACCAGGTCGATCTCCTCCATCCGCGCCAGCACTCCGGCGAGACTCGGGCTCGACAGATTGCAAAGCTCGCCGATCTCGCGCGGCTCGAGCGCGCCGGTTTCGAGCAGCAGCCGCACGATGCGCCATTGCTGTTCGGTGATTCCGTGAGCGTGGAGCACCGGACGAAAATGCCCGATGACCCGCTCGCGCGCCTTAAGCATGAGCAGCGGCAAATTACGGTGCTTGAAGCGTCCAGCCATTTCTTGACACGCGCCGCCTTTAATGGAACGATCACTAATATATTAGTGAGATTTTTGGGGAAGCGATAGAGTGAATGCGGCGCTCATGCGGATTCCCTGCGAGGTGCCTCCCTTCGCGCTCTCGGGCACGGTGTACGGCACGCTGCTCAACCACCGCTCGGCCCTCGACGCGGTGGCGGACGAGGCCGGCAAACCGCCCTACAACGGGCTGCCGCGGGCTCCGGTCCTGTACTTGAAGCCCCGCAACACCCTCGCGGCCGGCGGAGCGCCCGTCGAGATTCCCGCCGGAGTCGCCGAGCTCGAGGCGGCGGCGTGCCTCGGAATCGTCATCGGCCACACCGCCTGCCGCCTCGCCGAGGCGGCAGCGCTCGATCACGTCGCGGGCTATCTCATCGTGAACGACGTGAGCGTCCCCCACTCGAGTTACTTCCGGCCGGCCGTGCGCCACAACGCGCGGGACGGATTCTGTCCGCTCGGGCCGCGGGTCACGGCGCGCGCCTCGGTCCCCGACCCGGGCGCCCTGCTCATCCGCACCTACGTGGACGGCGCGCTCGCGCAAACGGCCGGCACCGCGGACCTTGTGCGAGGGGTCGCGCGGTTGCTTGCCGATGTGACCGAATTCATGACGCTCTCGCCGGGCGACGTGCTCGCGGCGGGCGCGGCGGCGCACGCGCCACGGGTACGCCCCGGGCAGAGCGTGCGCATCGAGATCGACGGCCTGGGGGCGCTCGTGAATCCGTTCGTGGCGGGCGGCGCATGATGCGTGCACGGGTCGCCTTCGCCGGGGCGATTCACGAGGCGGTGCCGCGGGCTGGCGCGGCGCAGGCGGCTCCCGACGGCACGGCGGAGATCGAGCTCGCCGACGGGCGCGTGCTGGGCGCGGAGGAGGTCGTCTGGCTGCCTCCGTTCGAGGCCGGCACCGTGATCGCGCTCGGGCTCAACTATGCCGATCATGCGAAGGAATTGGCTTTCGGCTCGCAGCAGGAGCCGCTGGTATTTTTCAAGGGGCCCGGAGCCTTGCTCGGCCACCGCGGCATGACCGCGAGGCCGGCGGATGTCAAGTTCATGCATTACGAGTGCGAGCTCGCCGTGGTGATCGGCCGCCCGGCAAAACGCGTGCCGCGGGCCGAGGCGATGCGGCACGTGTCGGGATATTGCATCGCCAACGACTACGCCGTGCGCGACTATCTCGAGAACTGGTATCGGCCGAACGCCCGCGCCAAGAATCGCGACGGGGCCACGGTCCTGGGGCCCTGGCTCGTCGACGCCGCCGATGTGGAGCCGAACAACCTCGATCTTGCCACCTTCGTCAACGGGCGCCAGACGCAGTCCGGCAATACGCGCGACCTGATATTCGACGTCCCGTATCTGATCGAGTATTTGAGCTCGTTCATGACCTTGAGCCCGGGCGATGTCATTCTCACCGGTACGCCCGAGGGGGTGCAGAACGTAATGCCCGGCGATGATATCGTGTGCCGGATCGACGGCTTGGGATCGCTCCAGAACACCATCGTCGCGGACTCGGGCGGCGACCGGCAGAGAGGATAAAGGCGTGCGAATACGACATTTGATCGGCGGCGCCGCGGTCGAGAGCCGCGAGTACTTCGAGAGCGTCAATCCGGCGACCCAGGAGGTGCTGGCGGAGGTCGCGCGCGGCGGCGAGCAAGAGGTCGACGCGGCCGTGAGCGCCGCAAAAGCGGCATTTCCCAAATGGGCAGGAACGCCCGCCGTCGAGCGCGCCCGATTGCTGCGTAAGCTCGGCGATCTGATCGCTCTGCACGTGCCCGAGCTCGCCAGGACCGAGACGCAGGACACCGGGCAACCAATCGCGCAGACGGCCAAGCAACTCGTGCCGCGCAGCGCCGACAATTTTTACTACTTCGCCGAGATGTGCGTGCGCGTCGACGGGCATACCTACCCGACGCCGACGCACCTCAACTACACCCTGTACCACCCGGTCGGCGTGTGTGCGCTGATCTCGCCCTGGAACGTCCCGTTCATGACGGCGACATGGAAAGTCGCGCCGGCGCTCGCATTCGGCAATACCGCGGTGCTCAAGATGAGCGAGCTCTCGCCGCTCTCCGCGGCGCGCCTCGGAGAGCTTGCGCTCGAGGCGGGCATCCCCGCCGGCGTGCTCAACGTCGTGCATGGCTTCGGCGCGGAAGCGGGCGAGTCTCTGTGCCGGCATCCGGACGTTCGCGCCATCTCCTTCACCGGCTCGACGGCGACGGGGAACCGCATCGTGCGGGCGGCGGGTCTCAAGAAATTCTCGATGGAGCTCGGCGGTAAGAGCCCCTTCGTGGTGTTCGATGACGCCGATCTGCCGCGCGCGCTCGATGCTGCGATATTCATGATCTTCTCCAACAACGGCGAGCGCTGCACGGCGGGCTCGCGGATCTTCGTGCAGCAATCGATCTACGCGAAGTTCGCCGACGAGTTCGCGGCGCGAGCCCGGCGCATCGGCGTCGGCGATCCGCTCGACGACAAGACGGTGATCGGACCGATGATCAGTCCCGCTCACCTCGCCAAGGTGAGGAGCTATATCGAGATGGGACCGAAGGAGGGCGCGACCCTGCTGTGCGGCGGCGCCGACGCTCCGGGTCTCGCAAGCCCCCTCAACAAGGGAAATTTCGTCAGGGCCACCGTGTTCGCGGACGTGGCCAACCACATGCGCATCGCCCGGGAGGAGATCTTCGGACCCGTCGCATGCCTGATTCGGTTCAAGGACGAGGCCGACGCCATCGCCCAGGCTAACGACACCCAGTACGGCCTGTCGAGTTATGTGTGGAGCGAGAATCTAGGCCGCGCGCACCGCGTCGCCGCGGCGATCGAGGCCGGCATGTGCTTCGTCAACAGCCAGAACGTGCGCGACTTGCGGCAACCCTTCGGGGGCACCAAGGCCTCCGGCACCGGCCGTGAAGGCGGCACCTGGAGCTACGAGGTTTTCCTCGAGCCGAAAAACGTCTGCGTGAGCTTGGGTGCGCATCACATCCCGCACTGGGGAGCTCCGCCTTGAGTCTGTACCAGATGCAGAAATTCCTGTTCGACATCAACCGGGATCCGGCGGTGCAGCAGCAGGCGCGCACCGACTTGACCCGGCTCCTCACCGGCTACGATCTCAGCGCCGAGGAGCGCGGGGCCATCGCGGCCGGCGACATCGGATTGATCTTCGTGCTCGGAGCGAACGGCCAGCTCTTGATGCACTACGCCGCGTTTCTCGGTATGCCGTGGGCGGACTACATCGCCGCGATGCGCGAGGGCGTCAACAAATACGGCCCGGTGCGAGCCGGCCTCTATCACATGACGACCGCCATGCACGAGAAGGTAGCCGGCGTATGAGTCTCGTGTTCGCCGGGGTGGCAAGCCACGCGCCCGGAATCACGGGCCGCGTCCACATGACCGATCCGGCGGTCGCGCGTGAGTTTCACGACGCCTACCGCGGCATGGCGCAGCGCCTCGAGGCCGCGCGCCCCGACGCGCTCGTGATCGTCGCGGCCGAGCACTTCGCGAACTTCTTCATGAACAACATGCCGGCCTTTGCGGTGGGAATGGCGGATCGCTACGAGGGGCCGATCGAGGATCCCGAATGGCTCAAAATCGCGCGCACCTCGATTCCCGGCAATGCGGCGCTTTCCTTGCGGCTCATCCGCGAGATGATGCAAAGCGTGGACTTGTCCTACGCGGAAGAATGGAAGTTCGACCACGGCATCATGGTGCCGCTGCATTTTTTGACGCCGGAGTACGACTTGCCGGTCGTCCCGATGAACATCAACTGCCAAGGTCCGCCGCTCGCGCCGCTGCACCGCGCCTGGGCGCTCGGCGAGGCGCTGCGCCGCGCCGCGGATCTCGTGCCGGAGCGCATCGCCGTGGTCGGCACGGGCGGCATCTCGCATTGGCCGGCGACGCCCGATTCCGGCAAGATCAACGAAGCTTGGGACCGCGAGTTCTTGCGCCGCTGGGAGTCCAACGACAAAGCGGCGCTTCTGTCGTATACCGACGAGGCGACGTATCGCGATGGGGGCCAAGGCGGCTTCGAGATCCGCACGTTCATTGCCGTCGCGGCCGCCGCCAAGGGCCGCGGCGCGCTCCAGCATTACCGAGCGATTCCCGCCTTCGCAGTGGGGTGCACGGTCGCGGACATGAGCATCGGCACGGCCTGAATCAAGCATGTCGCACATGACACTCGAATACTCAAGCAACCTGCGCGCCGCGGGGCGCTTCGACGAGCTTTGCCGCAAGCTCGCGCAGTTCATGACGGGCCTCGAAGTCGAGGGTCAGTCCATATTTCCCCCGGGGGGCGTGCGCGTGCGCGCCATTCCGTGCGAGGAGTACTGCATCGCCGACGGGAGTCTCGCCGACGCGGGGTTCGTGCATGCCGTTCTCAAAATCGGCGCGGGCCGGAGCGAGATGGCGAAGAGCGCGACCAAGACCGGCCTGTTCGACATCATGAAAGCGCATTTCGCGGCCGAGTACCAGAATCGGGGCCTCGCGCTCTCGCTCGAGTTCGTCGAGTTCAGCGAGAGCGGCACGCTCAAGCACAACAATCTCCACGCTCGATTGCGCAAGAGCTGACCCGCTGCGCCCCGCACGAGGTTCTTGAAATGCTGCCGCCAGAAATCACCCGAACGCTCGCCAAGCGGCTCTACGACGCCCGCAAGAGCCGGACCCAGCTTCGCCACTTTTCCAAGGAGCATCCCGGCATGACCGTCGAGGACGGCTATGCCATCCAGCGCGAATGGGTGAAGCTCGAAATGGCGGACGGCCGCGCGATCCGCGGACGCAAGATAGGGCTCACCTCGCGCGCGATGCAGCAGTCGTCGCAGATCACCGAGCCCGACTTCGCGCCGCTCATGGACGACATGTTCTTCGAGACCGGCAGCGACATTCCGTTCGAGACGTTCATCGCGCCGCGCATCGAGGTCGAGCTCGCGTTCGTCCTCGCCCGGCCTCTCAAGGGACCCGGCGCGACGCTGGTGGAAGTGCTGCGAGCCACGGAGTACGTGATCCCGGCGCTCGAGATCATCGATGCGCGCATCGAGCAGTTCGACCGCGACACCCGGGCGCCCCGCAAGGTATTCGACACCATCGCCGACTTCGCCGCCAACGCCGGCATCGTGCTCGGCGGCAGACCGGTGAAGCCCGACGCGGTCGATCTACGGTGGGTCGGGGCGCTCCTCTACAAGAACGCCGTGATCGAGGAGACGGGGTTGGCCGCAGCGGTGCTCAATCATCCGGCGGTCGGCGTCGCGTGGCTCGCCAATAAGATCGCGCGCTACGGCGAGGAGCTCGACGCCGGCGGCGTGATTCTGAGCGGCTCGTTCACCCGTCCGACGACCGCGGCGCGCGGCGACGTGCTTCACGCGGACTATGGACCTCTTGGTACTATTTCCCTGCGGCTCGTG
>JBEKVP010000060.1:0-9218 GCA_049513935.1 Steroidobacteraceae bacterium | reverse complement strand
GAATACCATCGTGGAAACCGACTTGAGCCGGCGACTGCGGCAAATCCACCTGCGCAAGGGCGAAGCGCACTTCCAGGTCGCGCATGACCGCTCGCGGCCTTTCTTGGTCCACGCGGGCGATGCGGTGGTGCGCGCAGTCGGCACTGAATTCGAGGTGCGTCTCCTCGCCGATCAGCACGTCGATGTCATCGTCAATGAGGGCCGCGTCGAAGTGCAAGCCACGGAGCAGGGCTCGGCGGCCGAAGTCAGTCGCCTGCAGCCCTCGGCGAAGCTGCGCGCGTTGCGCGCCGGAGAGCGGCTTGCCACCAGCGACTATTCGGTGAGACAGGTCACCTCGGAGCAGTTGTCGAGCCAGATGGCCTGGCGCGAAGGCGCGATCATTTTCGACGGTCAGTCGTTGGCGGAAGCAATTGCCGAGATCGAGCGATATACGGATGCGAGGATCGTCGTCAGCGACCCCGACACCGCCGCGCTGCGCGTCGGCGGACGGTTCAGAACGGATGATATGCAGGGTTTCTTCGACGGCCTTCAGTCCGCCTTGCCGGTGGTGATTCGCCGCGCCTCCGATGGCGTGATATACGTCGACCCGCGGCGCTGACGCGCTCGTTTCGGGGCGGGACGCCCCCTCTTGATAGGCCGATCCATTGAACCCGATGGATGGCGGTTTTTTGTAAGCCAACCGTCTACTCATTAACAAAGCCCGTTCTGCGTCGGCCCGTGCAACGACGGATCTGGCAACGTTGGGGGAGTGTCATGCGCACGCGATGGATCGTTCGCTGTTTGGCGCTCGCGTTTGTCGGTGTAAATGCCTATGCCGACAATGCGCTGCGTCATTTCGATATCCAATCGCAGGCCGCTGCATCGGCTCTCAATGAGTTTGCGCGGCAGGCGGATATCACGTTGGTGTTTTCGTCGGCCTTGGTAGCAAGGCATCAAACCCCCGCAGTTCACGGTGACTTTACGGTCATCGATGGACTGAAGAAGTTGTTGGACGGAACCGGGCTGTCCTTCAACCAAGTGAGCGTCTCGACCATCGCCATCAGTGCGGCGAGCGTTGCGGGACGTTCGGAAGATCCGCCGACGACTGCGACTGGCACGGCGGCCGACCCGGTGGGTAACGACGACCAAAGCAAGGGGGACAGTAACGTGAATCACCGAGGAATCTTGACCAGGATTGTAGGGCTATTCGCTTTGGGGGGTGCTCTGGTCGCGGGCGGTCAAGCGCGCGCCCAGGACACCGCCGCGCAGCCCGCCGCAGGTCAAGCGGCATCGACGGATGCGAGCGCAGCGAACACCGACACGCTGGACGAAGTCGTGGTGACCGCAACGGCGCAGTCCACCCGGAAACTCGACGCGAGCTTTCAAGTCACCACCGCGAGCCTCGAGGAGATCCACAACGTGGACCCCTCGAGCTCCGCGGATCTGCTCAAGATCGTGCCGAGCGTGTGGGCGGAATCCGGCGGCGGTCAGGCCGGCCCCAACATCGAGCTCGCGGGTTATCCGGGCGGAAGCGGTGCACCTTATGTGACCTACTCGATCAACGGCTCGCCGATCTACCCATCCCATAACCTGTCGTTCCTGGACGACTCCTCCATGTTCCGCCTCGACGACACGGTCGAGCGTGCGGAAATGGTCCTGGGCGGACCGGGCGTTCTCTACTCCGACGGGCAGATGGGCCTCACCGCCAATTTCATCCTGCGTGAAGGCTCAGACGTGGAGCACGGGGATCTCGGAATCACCTACGGCTCGGAGGGCATGTACCGGGTCGACGGGTTCTACGGCGGGTCGCTGTCCAAGGACTGGTTCTTCAGCATCGGCGGCTTCTATCGTGAATCGGACGGCATTCGCAAATCTCAGTTCCCCGCGGATGACGGCGGACAGGTCACCGCGACCCTCTCGCACACTCTCGATCAGGGCAAGGTAATGTTTTACTTCCGTGAGCTGAACGACAAGAACCTGTTCATCGCGGACATTCCCCTGGTCGCGACCGGCTCCGGCAAAAACGTCTCGTACTCCGCGTTTCCCGGCTTCAACCCATTGACCGGCTGGTACGCGGGCACCGGGATCCAAGGTCTGTCCGTGCAGGAGTGTCCCGGCTGCGCGCCGTTGACCGCGAATCTCGCCAATGGGCGCGGCGCGAACCTACACACCTTCGGCGGCGATTTCGACTTTGACGTGGCCGACGGCGTGCACCTGTCGAACAAGGCGCAATTCACCGGGGGCGACATGCCGACGACCGGCATCTTCACGGGCAGCGCACCGCCCGAAACCCTGTCCGCCTTCATCGCGAGCTCGATCACGTCGGCAAACACCGCCCTCGCGGGCACCGGTGTGAAGCCGGCGACAGGTGGTACCGCGACGTATGTGAACGGCGGTGGCGCGGTCAACCCGAATACGTACGTCATGACCAATGGCTACTGGGTGGTCGACAAGCAGCTGCAGTCCTTCACGGATGATCTGCGCTTCACCTTCGATGTCGTGCCCGGCAACAAGCTCACCGTCGGCGGCTACCTCGCCGTATACCATTCGGACGACACCTGGTACCTCGGCAACAACGAGCTCATGACGGCGACGCCGAACTCGAGCCTGATCGACCTCACCCTGAACAACGGCGCCATCATCTCCGAGAACGGCCTCACCAGCGCCTCGACGTTCACATTGGTTGACTTTTACTCGGGTCGCAATGTTGCGCTGTTCGCCACGGATAACTGGCGCATCGATCAGTGGGTGCTCGATGCCGGCGTCCGCGTCGAGCAGCAGCAGGTGAGCGGCAGCATCGAAAACGACACGAACGAGGCGATCACCACGAATCCGCTGAGTCTTTGGAACAGCTCCGTGAGCGTTCCGAACGGCACCTTTACCAGCTATAGCTGCGACGAGACCCTCGCCCTCGCCAACTCGCATGAGTGCACGGAGTTCAAGAAGACCAAGCCCTCGGGCGCCGTCGGCGCGACCTACGAGATCACCGATCACATGAGCGCCTACGCGCGCGGCGACTACGGCGTGCATTTCCCGAGCTTCGACGACCTGCGCAGCGGGACGCCGCAGACCGAGAACATCCGCAACCTGCAGCTCGGCTACCGGATTCAGACGCCGACCCTGTACGCGGACGTGGACGTGTTCCGTCGCACGTTCTCGGGCGTGCCGTTCCAGCAGTTCGTGACCACATCGACCGGCATCGAGAACATCGCCTTTTCCTACGGCACGAGCAGCACCGGTATCGACTTCACCGAGGTGTGGCGACCCATCGAGCACGTGAGCCTCGGGCTCACCGGAAACTGGCAGGATTCGGTCTACACGCACGTCATCGTGGCGGGCAGCGAGGGCGCCGACGGCAACGTGCTGCAGCGTCAGCCGCGCTTCCAGGCGCGCCTGACGCCGGCCTACGACCTGCCGGTGCCGTGGGGGAACGTCCGCTTCCAGCTGACCTACAGCTACGTCGGGCTGCGCTACTCCGATCCGGGCAATGCCCAGGTGCTGCCGTCCTATCAGACGCTCGATGCGGGCATCATCTCTCAGATCGGCGATCACTTCGAGGTGCGGCTGCAGGGCTCGAACCTCACCAACGAGCTCGGCGTGACGGAACAGGACGCGCGCGCCCTGAGCGGCACCAGCGGCACTGCCGGCGGCTTCGCCCTGGGGCGCCCGATCTTCGGACGCGAGGAAAGCCTGGGGCTCAAATATAAGTTCTGATCACCGCACGCGAGAGCGGTGCGTGACCCTGCGCTGGTCACGCACGTCTCTCGTGCTGCATGATGCAAGTCATGGACATGTCACACGCCGACAGTCGATCCGCGACGGGGGCCAACGGCGGCGGGTATGCCGACGCGCCGGATCTGCGCCTGTTCGTGTTCGCACTGTTTTTCATCTTCGGCGGCATCACCAGCCTCAATGACGTGGTCATCCCGAAGCTCAAAGGACTGTTCGCGCTCAAGTACGGCGAGGTCATGCTCGTACAATCGGCGTTCTTCGTCGCGTATTTCATCATCTCGTTGCCGGCAGCGGCGGTCGTTCGCCGTATCGGCTATATGCGCGCCGCGGCGCTCGGGTTGTTGTTGATGACGGCCGGTTGTCTCTTGTTCATACCGGCGTCTTCCTCCGGAATATTCGCCACATTCCTCGCGGCGCTGTTCGTGCTGGCGGCTGGAATCACCGTCGTTCAAGTCGTGGCCAATCCCTTGATCTCCATGCTGGGCCGTCCGGCGACGGCGCACAGCCGCCTCACTTTCGCCCAGGCGTTCAATTCGCTCGGCACCACCATCTTTCCGTATGTCGGCTCGATCCTCATATTGGGTTCGATCTCCAAGGTCGACCCCTCGCAACTCGCTCCGGCGGCGCTCGCGGCCTTTCGAGCGCAGGAGACCCACGTCATCGTGCGCACCTACCTGGGTCTCGCCGCGGTGCTCGTGCTGGTGGCCGCCGTGGTGTGGATGCGCCGCAATCGATTGCAGGAGGTGCGGGACGAGGACCATTCGATCATGGGCCATCCGTTTGCCCTCTTGAGGCAGCGGCGTTTCGGATTCGGAGCCCTGTGCATATTCCTGTATGTCGGCGCCGAGGTGGCGATCGGGTCCGTCATCGTCAGCTACCTGATGCAGACCAATGTTCTCTCGTTGAGTCCCGAGGATGCGGGCAAGCACGTGCCGTTCTACTGGGGCGGCGCCATGGTCGGACGGTTTATCGGCGCTTACCTGCTGCGTATCTTCTCGCCTGGCAAAGTGCTGGCGTGTGCCGCGGGAGGGGTGATCGTGCTGCTGCTCACTTCCGCAAACTCCACGGGACCGCTCGCTGGTTGGGCGCTTCTCGCGGTCGGCCTGTTCAACTCCATCATGTTCCCGACGATCTTCTCGCTGGCCTGCGAAGGCCTGGGGCCGCGAGCCGCCGAGGGCTCCGGGATCATTTGCATGGCCATCGTGGGCGGGGCGGTCGTACCGTTGATCACGGGCCGCATCGCGGACTGGGCCGGCCTGCAGTTTGCCCTCACGGCGCCCGCCGTTTGCTACGCCGGAATTTTGAGCTTCGGGATCTACGCGCGCCGTCCCGCCGCCGCGGCGAATGGCTGATGCAGGCACACGAGTCATGCGCAGCGCCCGCAGTCGCCGCCGCGCTCCTCATGACTCTCTGGCCGGCCGCCCCCTGGGCGCAGGCGGCATCGGGCCCTGACTATCCCGCTCCGCCGGAAGCGCTCTTCAAGGATCTCTTCGTCGCCGTCCAGACGCAGCGCCTTTACGCCGACGGCAAGGAGTTCGTCGATGCCGTCGCGAAGACGGCGCCGGAAGAGATTCTCGCGCAGTACCACGCGCTGCGGCCGGCATCCCCGGACTCGCTGAGAGACTTCGTCGCGGCACACTTCACCCTGCCCACCGAGGTGGTTTCCAGCCCTGCCGCATCGAGCCTCGTACCGATCGCCGAGCACATCGACAAGTTGTGGAGCGAGCTCACTCGCTCGACGCCGAGCGCACCGCCTTACGCCTCGCTGCTGGCGCTGCCGCGGCCCTATGTGGTGCCCGGCGGACGCTTTCGCGAGCTGTACTATTGGGACTCCTACTTCACGATGCTCGGTCTTCTCGAGAGCGGGCGCCGCGACCTCGTCGAGGACATGGTGCGCGACTTCGCCTACCTCATCGATTCCTACGGACATGTTCCGAATGGGACGCGCACGTATTATCTCAGCCGCTCGCAGCCGCCTTTCTTCTTCGAGATGGTGGGACTTCTTTCGACCGAGGATCCGGGACAGGCGTTCGCGCAGTACCTGCCCGAGCTGAAGCGCGAATATGCCTATTGGATGCAGGGCTCGGCCGGCTTGCGGCCGGGTCTGGCACATCGGCACATCGTCGCGATGCCGGACGGCTCGATCTTGAACCGCTACTGGGACGACCGCGACACGCCGCGCGATGAGTCCTACGCAGAGGACACGGATCTCGCGCGCGCGAGCGCGCGTCCGGCACACGCGGTGTTCCGCGACATTCGAGCTGCCGCCGAAAGCGGCTGGGATTTCAGCACGCGCTGGTTTGCTGATTCGAAGGATCGCGCGAGCATCGATACCACGGAGATCGTGCCGAGCGATCTCAACAGTTTGCTGTTCGGACTCGAGAACGCCATCCGACTCGGCTGCGAGCGAAGCTCCGATGTGTCTTGCGTTCGAGAGTTCGCGGCGCACGCCGCGGCGCGCCGCCGCGCCGTCGATCGCTATCTATGGGACCCCGCGGCCGGCGCTTATCTCGATTACCGCTGGACGCACCGCGAGCGCATCGAGCGGGTCTCGGCCGCGACGCTTTACCCCTTGTTCGT
This sequence comes from Steroidobacteraceae bacterium, assembly GCA_049513935.1. Taxonomy (GTDB): domain Bacteria; phylum Pseudomonadota; class Gammaproteobacteria; order Steroidobacterales; family Steroidobacteraceae; genus Bog-1198. The sequence goes on along the minus strand of JBEKVP010000060.1, from coordinate 2,927 downwards.
CTCGCTCGCCTCGGAGACCCAGGCGGCGGCGGTTGCCGCGGCGGCCGCGCGGCAATTACTCCGGCCGGGCGGCCTGGTCACGACGCCGCTCGAGTCGGGACAGCAATGGGACGCCCCCAACGGCTGGGCGCCGCTGCAGTGGATCGCCGTCGCGGGGCTGCGGCAGTATTCGAAGAATGCCCTCGCCGAGACGATCGCCTGCCGCTTCCTGCGCGTCGCCGCCGCCGTCTACGATCAGACGGGAAAACTGGTCGAGAAATACGACGTTATTCGCACCGATCGCAAGGGCGGCGGGGGCGAGTATCCGACGCAAGACGGATTCGGTTGGACCAACGGCGTGGTGCGAAAGCTCGGGGCCCTTTATCCCGCGGATGCACGCTATACGCATCTCGAGCAGTGTCCGGGCTCCTGAGGGCAATCAGCCAGCGCACCGATACGATCTTACCCGGCATCCCGTGTGCGTGAGGTTTGCCACGCGAAGGCGAGAGCGGTGAGGCTGCCGAGGACGACCAACGGCACGATTTCCGAAAGGAGCTCCGTGCTGCGATGGCCCGCGGCGGTCAGCATGCCGCCGAGCATCGGGCCGACAATCGATCCGAGGCGGCCTGCGGCCACCGTGGCGCCCGAGCCGATGCCGCGGATTGACGTAGGGTAGGTACTCGCCGCAGAGGCGTAGAAATATCCCTGAGCGGCGAGCAATGCTCCGCCGAGGCCGAACGCGGCCGCGACCGCGAGCGCGAAGTCATGGGATGAGCGGCTCAGCAGGAAAACCAGGAACGGTGCGGCAATCAAGGTCGCCGCGATGCTGGGATTGCGCAGCTTGCTCTCGAGCAGCTCGCCCAACAACAACGCGGAAAGCGCGCCCCCGACATTGAACGCGATCTGCGCGCAGCCCGCCTGAATTTTGTTGAAACCGGCGTCGTGAAGCATGGTCGGCAGCCAACTCAGCATCAGATACACCGTGAGCAGACCGAGAAAGCAGCTTACCCACAGGAGCAGCGTCGCCAGTGCCCGGCCGTCGCCGAATATGGCGATGAAGCTGCCCGTCTTCGGCATCGGCGCATGCGGCGCGCTGTCCACCGGCGCGCCATTGGCACCGCGCACCGGCAGTGCCGCGCGCAATGCCCAGAGCAAGACGGGTACGAGCACGAGCGGAGCGATGCCTCCCGCGATGAAAATATGACGCCAATGCGCCGATTCGGTCAGCATGCTCATCAAGCTGACGAGCGCGCCTCCGAAGGGCATACCGCTGTAGACGAGGGCCACGTTGGCGCGTCGGCGGGTCGGCGCGCTGTGCTCGTTCACCCAGGCGACGAGCGTCGGAAAGGCGCCGCCCAATCCGAAACCGGTCAGCAGCCGCGCGCCGGTCAAGCTCGCGATACTCCACGCCTGCGCGGTCAAAATGGAAAACAGGCCGAAAAGCGCAATGGATGCGATGAGCGTGCTTCTGCGTCCCAGCGTATCGGCCAGTCTGCCGCCCCCGAGAGCGCCCAAGAACAGACCGAACGTGCTCGCGCTGAAGAACCTGCCCAACTGCTCCGGTGTGGGTTTGAACTCGGGCGCGATTCCCGCCGCCGCGACACCGGCCGCCTGTAAATCAAAGCCCTCGCAAAACGCCACCAGTACGCAACAGACGATCGTCGTGGTCGCGGCGTTCGATGAACTGCTCGAGTTAGGCATCAGGCTTCCCGCCTATTCGAGCGCGCATCATCGATTCGCGGCATATCCGCGTCAAGGCCGAACTGCCGGGCCGGCAGTTCAATCGTGCCGGTGCCCGTGGTGAATATCGGGGAAATGAGCGTGGCTGTGCCGCAGGAACCCGTGGCTGTGCGTGTGGGTGTGCGGCTCGGTTGGGTGGGATTGCGGGTCGAGCGGCGGCACGTGCTCATGCTGGTGGTGCGCGTCGTGCGTGTGCTCGTGCGTGTGCGTCATCGGCCCATGCTCGTGCTCGTGCGCGTGGTGTTCGGTCACGTGCAGCCACACACCCAACGCCATCAGCCCGGAGGCGAGGTAGAAGGCCGCCGTGATCGGCTCCTGATAAAGCACCACGGCGAGCGCCGTTCCGATGAAGGGCGACGTCGCGAAGTAGGCGCCGGTGCGAGCCGTGCCCAGGTTCCGGAGCGAGACGATGAACAGCACGAGACTCACGCCGTATCCCAAGAAGCCGAGCGTGAGCGTGCCGACCAATCGAGGCGCGGCCGGGAATGTCGCGCCCATCGAGACCGCCAGCACAGTGTTCGTGGCGCCGGCGATGAGACCCTTGATCGCGGCGATGACGCGCGAGTCGGCGGCGGAGATGTTGCGCGTCAGGTTGTTATCAAGCCCCCAGCAGAAGCACGCGGCCACAACGCACAGGGGCCCCAGCGGAGCGCCCGTGAGTACCAGCTTCGAGGGCCATGAGAGCAGGGCGCATCCGGCCAAGATCGCAAAGAATCCCAGCACGACGCGCCGGCTCGTCGCCTCGCGGAAGAGGAGCCACGCGACGAGCGCGCTGAACACGGCCTCCATGTTCAAGAGGAGCGAGGCGGTCGAGGCATCGCTTCGAGCCAATCCGAGCATGAACAGTGCGGGCGCGAGCATGCCGCCGGTGATCGTCGCGCCGGCCAGCCACGGGTAGTCCGCACGCTGGAGTCCGCTCGGGTTCCAACGGCGATCCTGGATCACGCGCATCGCGGTCAGGCCGATGCCGCTGCCTAAATATAAAAGACCGGCAATCAGCAGCGGGCCGGCGTCCTCGAGGAAATATTTCGCAATCGGCGTCGTGGCTCCGAACAGGAATGCCGACAGGATTGCCGCGGCAGGCCCCGCCCGCCAACCGGAACTCACCCTGCGGACCCCGCGCGGTTGTATCTCCATGCGTGGAATATCCACGCCTCGGAAACTCGCCGTCAACCTCCGGTTGTCAGCGGAGGCCTACCCCGCATGGA